>NZ_JBHSQJ010000084.1:0-147929 GCF_042658505.1 Streptacidiphilus monticola
CCGTCGGGGTCGCACATGATCAGCCCGGATCCGCGAGGATCCGGGCTGATCTCTTGTGTACCCGCAGCCGTGCCCCCGCTGTGTGGGCCGGGTGTGGCTGATGTGATGCACACCACAGATCAGAATATGAAACCTGGTCCGGACCAGCTCCCCACGGACCCCACGAATTTTATATGTGCCATTGCACCCCACCCGCCCCCGTCCCGGCCGGGCTTTTCCCAACGGAAAAGCCGACTGCACCGGACCCGGCGGAGTCCGGTGCAGTCGGCTTCTCTTTCAAGATCGATCCCCGCCCCACGTGCCGAACGGTTGCCCGAAAAGCTGAGGGATCGCGAGGCCTCAGGCCTCGCTGCGCTGCTGCGGAATACCCGCAAGCAGGGCGCGCACCTCCGCCTCGCGGTAGCGGCGGTGCCCACCCAGCGTCCGGATCGACGTGAGCTTGCCGGCCTTGGCCCAGCGCGTGACCGTCTTCGGGTCCACGCGGAACATGGTGGCAACCTCAGCCGGCGTCAGCAGAGGTTCGGCGTCAGGGGTGCGAGCGGTCATGAGCGGCCTCCTCGGGAGAACCGAACCAACACGGTTCTTTCCTAGAAATTCTGCACCTTGGGTGGCGATGCCCGAAATGGCGCACGCCTCCCAAGTCGGTAATAGGACGAACGGCTTGTCCTCGGCACTACAACTACACCATCCGTCCAGTCCTATCGGCCAAACCGTCGGAATTGACCCCTGTGGGTTCAAGCTCGACGGAAGGCGACGGACCATGCCATAACGGACAGTCACTCAAGAGTGACCATCGGTCACGGCATCCCAGACCCCCCGCTCCCCCCGCGAAGGCCCTCAACCCACGCAGAACGGATGTACCGGGGCACACCGCACTACTAGTGAGGCTGGTTGTCCTATTTTGACACCCAGTGAGTGCTTCGCGTCAACGGTGAGTCAGATCACCTTCGTCGGGTATTGACCCGACTCGAGAGGTTGGTCCCATGTCGAGTCGTCATAAAACCCCCCGTGACGCCTGAGGGAAGGATGCCACGCATGTCCGACAACGCCCGGCTCGGTCCGTGGCGTGATCGGTCCTGGCGGTAACCCGCCACGCCCCGCCGGACCGTCCGGGAGCCTCGGTCCCGGACGGGTGGTCAGTTGGCGAACTCCAGGTCCTGCACCCGGCGCCAGCGCTCGGTCAGCGTCCGGTAGCAGCGGGCCGCCCTGCGGCTGTCCCCCTCGCGCAGCGCGGCGAGGCCGAGCTCGACGTCGCCCGCCGAGTGGTCCGCGGCAAGCTCGCTCTCCGGCAGGGCGTGCACCAGGCCGCCGTAGTCCAGTTCCACCAGCGAGCGCGGGTGGAACTCCTCCAGCCAGCGGCCGACCTCCTCGACCCCGCCGACCAGCGGGCCCTCCTGCACGGTCTGCCGCAGCACCCGGAAGCCCCGGGCCACCCGGCGGCGCGCCTGGGCCATGGGCGTGCGGTAGCGCAGCAGGGGCGCGGTGCGCTGCTTCACGCCCTCCGCGTTCTCGGGATCGGCCGTGAGCCGCGCCGGGACGTACTCACGCTCCTCCGGGCCGAACAGCAGGAACCAGCGCACCGGCACGTTCCAGGTGCTGGTGAGGATCCACGGCCGCCCGTCCGGGTTCTGGGTCCGCCAGCGGTCCCAGTCGGCCTCGGCGTCCGTGCGGACCCGAGCCGGCACCAGGGCGTCCAGCAGTGAAGGGGGCAGCTCCTGGGTCAGCTGCTCCAGCGCCAGCCAGCTGCGCAGCCGGGTGCCCCAGGGGCAGATGTGCAGCACGCCGTCGGCCTCGTGGACGAAGGCGTCGCGGCTCTCCCGCTCGGGTATGGCCAGCGGGGGCACCGCAGTCAGCTCGGCCAGGCGCTGGCGGCGCTCGTCCAGCTCGGTCAGCGGCTCGGTGCGGGAGGCGGCGTAGCCCTGCCAGTAGGAGCGGTCGGGCTCGGCGAAGGCCGCCAGGGGCTCGTAGACGCGCAGATAGGCCGCATAGGGGGGCAGCACGGAGGTCCGCAGCGCAGTCACCTTGGCATCGTCGCACGCGGGCCTCGGCAACGGGACGGAAACGGGCCAACGAAGAGGCGGTCAGGAGGGCCTAGTCTGGCGTCACAGACGTCCGCACCACCGCGCGGGCGCGAGTAGACAATGGAGTCACCACAGTGACCGACGTCAGTGAGGCCCGGTCCGGCGTGCTCAGCCGGATCTTCGCTGCCGAGGCCGACACGGCCCCCGGCGACAGCCACGAGCAGGTCGTCCTCTGCCACGACCGCGACACCGGCCTGAAGGCCGTCATCGCGATCCACTCGACCGCCCTGGGCCCCGCCCTCGGCGGCACCCGCTTCCACGCCTACGCGAGCGAGGAGGACGCCGTCCAGGACGCGCTGAACCTCGCCCGGGGCATGAGCTACAAGAACGCCCTCGCCGGGCTCGACCTCGGCGGCGGCAAGGCCGTGATCATCGGCGACCCCACCAAGATCAAGACCGAGGCGCTGCTGCGCGCCTACGGCCGCTTCGTCCAGTCCCTGAACGGCCGCTACGTCACGGCCTGCGACGTGGGCACCTACGTCGCCGACATGGACGTGATCGCCCGCGAGACCGAGTTCGTCACCGGCCGCTCCCCCGAGAACGGCGGCGCCGGGGACTCGTCCGTGCTCACCGCCTTCGGCGTGTTCCAGGCGATGCGCGCCTCGGCCCAACACCGTTGGGGCACACCCAGCCTGAAGGGCCGTCGGGTCGGTGTGGCCGGCGTCGGCAAGGTCGGCCACTACCTGGTCGAACACCTGGTGGAGGACGGCGCCCAGGTCGTCGTGACCGACGTGAGCGAGGCCGCCGTCAACCGGGTGCGCGCCGCCCATCCGTCCGTGGAGGTGGCCGCCGACACCCCGGCGCTGATCCGGGCTGACCTGGATGTCTACGCCCCCTGTGCGCTCGGCGGGGCACTGAACGACGAGACGGTCCCGGTGCTCACCGCGCAGATCGTCTGCGGCGCCGCCAACAACCAGCTGGCCCACCCGGGCGTGGAGAAGGACCTGGCCGACCGCGGCATCCTGTACACCCCCGACTACCTGGCCAACGCGGGCGGCGTGATCCAGGTCGCGGACGAGATCCACGGCTTCAACTTCGAGCGGGCCAAGGCCAAGGCCGCGAAGATCTTCGACACCACGCTGGAGATCTTCGCCCGCGCCGAGGCCGACGGCGTGCCGCCGGCGGTGGCCGCCGACCGGCTCGCGGAGAAGCGCATGGCCGAGGTCGGCCGCCTGCGCACGATCCTGCTGCCGGGCAGCCGCCGCGGCTGAGCCGGAGCACCGGAGCCCCCGGACGGGAACGGCATTCTCACCCGCTGCCCTCCGTCCGGGGGACAATCCACGCGGATCGCTCGCCGGGACGGCCCGGCCGCAGTGCCCGCAATTGCCTTGGAAAATGGGCGTGACCTGCATCGATATGGTTACGACTGCAGACGGTGTGCGGCACGTCGCACAGGCGGCGTACCGTACGGCGCTGTAACCAGGTACCGTTGTTGCTCTAAGGACAGGTCCCGTGCTCAGGCGGGGGGCCGTTCTCAATCATGATCGCGTGACAAGACTCGGGGTGATGAGCCCCGTCGTTGAGGGGGTCGAGCCATGGGGCGCGGCCGGGCCAAGGCCAAGCAGACGAAGGTCGCCCGCCAGCTGAAGTACAACAACGGCGGCTTCGACGCCGCACGGCTGGCGAGCGAACTGTCTGGGTCTCCTGCGAACGAGTCGGTGAATCCCGAGCCGTTCGAGGACGACGAGGACGAGGACGATCCGTACGCCTCGTACGCGCGGCTGTACAACGCCGACGACGACGAGGACGAGGACGAGGCGGCGGGCCAGGCCCGCAAACGCGCCTGACCTCACCCGTACCCGTACAACGGCGAGCAGCCGATCCGGTTCCACCGGATCGGCTCTTCGTCGTTTCCGCGCCGGGCGACTGGCGCGGAGCGATGTCGGGCGGGCCCACGGGCCCGCCCGACCGGTGTCTCAGGAGGCGTACTCGCCGTAGAGCGCGGCGCCGCCCTGGGCGTCCGCCACGATGTCGCCGAGCACCCAGGCCTCGACGTCCCGGTCCTCCAGCACGGCCAGGACCACGTCCACGGACTCGGCCGGGACCACGGCGACCATGCCGACGCCCATGTTCAGCGTCTTCTCGATCTCCAGGGTCTGCATCCGGCCGACCTCGGCCACCGTCGTGAACACCGGCAGCGGCGTCCAGGTGCCGCGGTCCAGACGGGCGTGCAGGCCGTCAGGGATCACCCGGGCCAGGTTGGCCGCCAGGCCGCCGCCGGTGACGTGCGCGAAGGCGTGGATCTCGGTGGCCCGGGCCAGCGCGAGGCAGTCCAGCGAGTAGATCCGGGTGGGCTCGAGCAGCTCCTCGCCGAGGGTCCGGCCGAACTCGGCGACCTCGCGGTCCAGCTTCCAGCCTGCCTGGTTCAGCAGCACGTGCCGGACCAGCGAGTAGCCGTTGGAGTGCAGGCCGCTGGCGGCCATCGCCACCACGACGTCCCCGGCCTTCACCCGGTGCGCGCCGAGCAGGGCGTCGGCCTCCACCACGCCGGTGCCGGCGCCGGCCACGTCGTACTCGTCGGGGCCGAGCAGGCCCGGGTGCTCGGCGGTCTCGCCGCCGACCAGCGAGCAGCCGGCCAGCACGCAGCCCTCGGCGATGCCCTTGACGATCTGGGCGACCCGCTCCGGGTGGACCTTGCCGACGCAGATGTAGTCGGTCATGAACAGCGGCTCGGCACCGCAGACCACCAGGTCGTCGACGACCATGCCGACCAGGTCGTGGCCGATCGTGTCGTGCTTGTCCATGGCCTGGGCCAGCGCGACCTTGGTGCCCACGCCGTCGGTCGCGGTCGCCAGCAGCGGGCGCTCGTAACGCTTGAAGGCGCTCGCGTCGAAGAGCCCGGCGAAACCGCCCAGGCCGCCGACGACCTCGGGGCGGGTGGTCTTGCCCACCCACTCCTTCATCAGCTCGACGGCCAGGTCGCCGGCCTCGATGTCGACGCCGGCGGCGGCGTAGGTGGCGCCCTGCGCGGACGGGTTCTGCTCGGTCACGGGAGACGGCCCTCTCGGGTCGGGGGTGCTGACGGGAACTCAGGGACGGCGGAGCGCGTCGGCGGCGCCCGGGCCGCCGAGCAGGGACTGCACGCCGTCGACGTCGGAGCGGTTGCCGCCGCGGACCGGCGGGGCCTGCTTGGCGGAGGCGATCTCGGCCTCCAGCAGGTGCTTGCCCAGCAGCTCCGGGTCGGGCAGCTCCATCGGGTACTCGCCGTCGAAGCAGGCGCGGCAGAGGCGGTCCTTGGGCTGGTTCGTGGCCTCGACCATGCCCTCGATGGAGATGTAGGCGAGCGAGTCCGCACCCAGCGAGGCGCCGATCTCCTCGACCGACATGCCGTTGGCGATCAGCTCGGCGCGGGTGGCGAAGTCGATGCCGAAGAAGCAGGGCCACTTCACCGGCGGCGAGGAGATGCGGATGTGCACCTCGGCCGCGCCCGCCTCGCGCAGCATCCGGACCAGCGCGCGCTGGGTGTTGCCGCGGACGATCGAGTCGTCCACGACGACCAGCCGCTTGCCGCGGATGACGTCCTTGAGCGGGTTGAGCTTGAGCCGGATGCCCAGCTGACGGATCGTCTGGTTGGGCTGGATGAAGGTGCGGCCGACGTAGGCGTTCTTCACCAGGCCGGAGCCGTAGGGGATGCCGCTGGCCTCGGCGTAGCCGATGGCGGCGGGGGTGCCGGACTCGGGCGTCGCTATCACCAGGTCGGCCTCGACCGGGGTCTCGGCGGCCAGCCGACGGCCCATCTCCACGCGGGAGAGGTGCACGTTGCGCCCGGCGATGGTGGTGTCGGGACGGGCCAGGTAGACGTACTCGAAGACGCAGCCCTTGGGCCTGGACTCGGCGAAGCGGGAGGTGCGCAGGCCGTTCTCGTCGACGGCGATCAGCTCGCCGGGCTCGACCTCGCGGACGAAGGAGGCGCCGACGATGTCGAGGGCCGCCGTCTCGGAGGCGACCACCCAGCCGCGCTCCAGCCGGCCCAGCACCAGCGGGCGGATGCCCTGCGGGTCGCGGGCTGCGTAGAGGGTCTGCTCGTCCATGAAGACCAGCGAGAAGGCGCCCTTGACCAGGGGCAGGATCTGACGGGCCGTCTCCTCGATGGACAGGTCCGGGTGGCCTGCGAGGAGAGCGGTGAGCTGGTCGGTGTCGTTGGTGACGGCGCTGCGGCCGGAGCGGGAGACGTGCTCCTCGCCGGGCAGCTCAGCGACCATCCGGGCCAGTTCGGCGGTGTTGACCAGGTTGCCGTTGTGGCCGAGCGCGAGGGAGCCGCTGGCGGTCGCCCGGAAGGTCGGCTGCGCGTTCTCCCAGACCGAGGAGCCGGTGGTGGAGTAGCGGGCGTGGCCGATGGCGATGTGGCCCTGGAGCGAGCTGAGGGAGGTCTCGTCGAAGACCTGGGAGACCAGGCCCATGTCCTTGTAGACGAGGATCTGCTTGCCGTTGCTCACGGCGATGCCCGCGGACTCCTGTCCGCGGTGCTGCAGGGCGTAGAGCCCGAAGTAGGTGAGTTTGGCTACCTCTTCGCCGGGGGCCCAGACGCCGAAGACGCCGCAGGCGTCCTGCGGGCCCTTCTCGCCGGGGAGGAGGTCATGGCTGAGTCTTCCGTCACCGCGTGGCACGACTCCGAGTCTACGGGCAGCGCACAGCGCCCGGCGTCCGGCGGTGGAACCGCAGGTCACCGGGATGGCTGGACGCGCGTAGACCCGCCCTATCCCATTACGGGGAGTAGCGGGGACAGGTCGCTGCGCTCACCGCTGGCCGTGAGTTGCGCCACGTCCACGGCGTGTTCCCACTGCTCGCGGCCGGTCGCCAGGCGGATCCAGGTGAGCGGGTCCGTCTCCACGACGTTGGGCGGGGTGCCGCGGGTGTGCTTCGGGCCCTCGACGCACTGGACGACCGCGAAGGGCGGCACCCGCAGCTCGACCGAGCCGCCCGGGGCGCGCTCGGCCAGGGCGTCCGCGAGCAGCCGGGTGACGGTGGCGAGGGCGTGCCGGTCGTGCGGGAAGGCGTCGATGCCGACGGCGTCGGCGAGGTCGTCGGCGTGGACGACGGTCTCGATCAGGCGGGTGAGCAGGTAGTCGTCGAGCAGCATCGGACCGAAGCGGATGGGGACGACGAGGTCCGGGTTCCGCGTCAACTCGTCCTGGAGCAGGGCGAGGGCGGCGTCCGCGGAGCGGTCGAGGTCGGCCGTGGCGGCGATCTCGTGGGCGTACCGCTCGATGGCGGGGGCGGCGGTGCGGGTGGCCGCGATCCACTGACTGGGCGTCAAGGGATCACCCGCGGGGGGCAGTTCGCCGACCGCGTGAGTGATCGAGTCGTAGACCGTGCCGAGATGGGCCACCAGTTCGCAGACGGTCCAGCTGCCGAGGCGGGTGGGCCGGTCCAGGTCGTCCGTCCCCAGGCTGTGGACGGCGGAGCGGAGCGCCTCGGTCTGCGCCGCGAGGGCGGCGCGGGTGCGGGCCGGATCGTAGCGGCGGGGCTTCTTCGCGCCCCGCGAGCTGCTGCGGGAGGTTGGCGGCATGTGGGCACCTTAGTGTCCGTTTTCCGCTTGTGCGGGCAAACGCGGCAGGCGCAGGGTGGGCGGGTGACGACCACGAACCAGCCCACCGCCAGCACCTCGACGCCGCTGCCTCCCGCCCGTCCCGCCCGCTCCGCCGCCGTCGCGGCGGGCGTCACCGTCGTCCTGTGGGCCTCCGCCTTCGTCGGCATCCGCTCGGCCGGGCACGACCTCTCTCCCGGCCCGCTGGCGCTGCTGCGGCTCGCGGTGGCCACCGTGGTCCTCGGCGGGCTGGCCGTGGCGCGTCGGGAGAGGCTGCCCGCGAAGGGCGACTGGCCGCGGATCGTGCTGGTGGGCCTGCTCTGGTTCGGCGCCTACAACGTGATGCTGAACGCGGCGGAACGGCGCGTGGACGCCGGCACCGCGTCCATGCTGGTGAACGTCAGCCCGATCCTGATCGCGGTGATCGCGGGGGTGGTGCTGCGCGAGGGGCTGTCCCGGTGGCTGCTGGCGGGAATGGTCGTGTCGTTCGGCGGCGTCCTCGTCATCGGCTTCGGCTCGGGCGGCGGGGCGCACGCGGACTGGTGGGGCGCGCTGCTCTGCTTCGCCTCGGCGGTCGCGTACTCGGTGGCGCTGATCGTGCAGAAGCCCGTGGTGGGCCGGGTGTCGGCGCTGATGGCGACCTTCCTGGGCTGTGCGGTCGGCATGGTGGCCTGCCTGCCCTTCGCCGGCAGACTGGCGGGCGAACTGGGCCACGCGTCCGGCTCCTCGATCGCCTGGGCCGTCTACCTGGGCGCCGCCCCGACCGCCATCGCCTTCACCACCTGGGCCTACGCCCTGGCCCGCACCCCCGCCGGGAAGCTGGGCGTCACGACGTACCTCGTCCCGCCGATCTCGATCCTGCTGGGCTGGCTGATGCTCAGCGAGGCCCCCGGCTGGCTCTCGGTCCTCGGCGGCGCGCTCTGCCTCGGCGGCGTGGCGGTGGCCCGTCGGAAGTGACCGCGGGCGCCCGCACGGAAATCGGGGTGCGGCCTGGGCGGGGGGCGCTGGATGCTGAGGAGTCGTCAGTCCGGTCCTCCGAAGGGATCCGCCCCATGCCCGCTGTCTCGCGTTCGCGGCCCGTTGCCCTGCTGACCGGTGCCGGGCGGGAGCGCGGCATCGCGGCCGGCGTCGCCCGGAAGCTGGCCGCGGAGGGCTGGGACGTCGCCTTCAGCTACTGGCGCGGCTACGAGGACCGGATGCCCTGGGGCCGCGACGCCGCCGACCCGGCCACGGCACTGGGTGACCGGCTGCGGGAACTGGGAGCCCGTGCGCTCGCCCTGGAGGCGGATCTGACGGACCCGGAGGTTCCTGCGCGTCTCTTCGACGCCGCGGAGCGGGAGTTGGGCCCGGTCCAGGCGCTGGTCATGCTGCACTGCGAGTCCGTCGGCTCCGATCTGCTGGGGACGTCGGTGGAGAGCTTCGACCGCCACTTCGCCGTGAACGCCCGCGCCACCTGGCTGCTGGTGCGGGAGTTCGGCCTGCGCTTCGACGGCCCGGCGGACCGGGGCCGGATCGTCGCCTTCACCAGCGACCACACCGTGGGCAACCTGCCCTACGGCGCGAGCAAGGGCGCGCTGGACCGGATCGTGCAGGCGGCGGCGAAGGAGTTCGCGGGCCGGGGCATCACCGCGAACGTCGTCAACCCCGGTCCGGTGGACACCGGTTGGATGAGCGAGAGCCAGCGGGCCGATGTGACGCGATGGACCCCGCTGGGCCGGCTCGGCACACCCGAGGACGCCGCACACCTGGTCGCCTTCCTGCTGTCCGCGGAGGGCGGCTGGATCAACGGCCAACTGCTGTACAGCAACGGCGGGTTGTGACCCGCCCCGGAACCGGCCCGGCGCCTGGTGGCGGGCGCGTGGGCCCCTGGCGGGCCCGCGTCCCCGCCCCGGCAGCGGCCCGGCGCCCGGCGGGCGTGTGGGACCCCTGGCAGACCCGCGTCACCACCCCGGGAGCGGCCCGGCGCCCGGCGGGCGTGTGGGCCCCCTGGCAGACCCGCGTCACCACCCAGGCAGCGGCCCGGAGCGTGGCCGGTGATGGCCCCTGGCAGACCCGCGGCACCACCCCGGGAGCGGCCCGGCGCCCGGCGGGCGTGTGGGCCCCCTGGCAGACCCGCGTCACCACCCAGGCAGCGGCCCGGAGCGTGGCCGGTGATGGCCCCTCGCGGGCCCGCGTGTTCCGCTCGCCTCTGCGGCCGAAGGCCGGGGCCGGGCGGCGCGGCGCGGCGCGGGCGCCGGAGATCCGCCGGAGCGGTTCTACCGGACTACCGGGCTACCGGGGACTCGGGGGCTGGACGTGGTGGAGCTTGTCGGGGTTGCGGATGAGGCGGATGGCCGTGATCAGGCCGTGCTCGTCCAGGTCCACCACCGCGACGTCGTCGGGGACCCCCGCCGCGGTGACCAGGACGCCGGGGTTGCCGTTGACCAGGATCGGATGCACCTCGACCGGTTCCGGCAACGGCTGCTGCAGCACCCCGAGGATCCAGCGCGCCACCTTGTCCGCGCCGGACAGCGGGCGCAGCGCCGCCCGGATCTTGCCGCCGCCGTCGGTCCAGGCGGTGACCTCGGGCGCCAGCAGCGCCATCACCTGGTTGAGGTCCCCGCCCATGCACGCGGCCAGGAACTCCTCGGTGACCCTGCGCCGCGTGTCCGCCGGGGCGTCGTACCGGGGGCGCCGGGCCTGCACGTGGTTGCGGGCGCGGCTGCCCACCTGACGGACCGCCGCCTCGCTGCGGTCGAGCATCTCCGCGATCTCACCGAAGGAGAACCCGAAGACCTCCTTGAGCACGAAGACCGCCCGCTCGAGCGGGGACAGCGTCTCCAGCACCACCATCATCGCGAGGGACACCGACTCGGCCTGCTCGACGTCCCCGGCGGTGTCCTCGGGGGCGGTCACCAGCGGCTCCGGCAGCCACGGGCCGACGTACGACTCGCGCTGCACCGCCGCCGACCGGAGCCGGTTGAGCGAGAGGTTGCTGACGGTCCGCGCCAGGTAGGCGCGCGGCTGGGCGACCTGGTCCACATCGACGGCGCTCCACTTCAGCCAGGCGTCCTGGAGGATGTCCTCGGCGTCCGCGACGCTGCCGAGCATCCGGTAGGCGATGCCGAAGAGCACCGGACGGTGCTCCTCGAAGGTGGTGAGAGTCGTGTCCGTCACGATCCGGAGGCTACCCGAGGCGGCACCTCGCAGTGGTCGGCGAAACCCTGACTGCGCAGCCCCATCGCGGAGTTGAAGCGGCTGCGCAGGTTCTCCACGGCCACCATCATGGTCAGCTCCACGAAGGCCGGCTCGCCCAGCAGCTTGACCAGCCGCTCCGCCTGCTCGTCGGTGACCGCCGGCTCCGTCTCGCACATGGCTTCGGCGTACTCCATCACCGACCGCTCCAGCTCCGTGAACAGGCCGGTCTGCTCGCGCCACATCGGGACCGCCCGCAGCTTCTCCTGCGGGATGCCCAGCTGGTGGGCGTCCCAGTAGCCGAAGTCCATGCACCAGGAGCAGCCGATGCGGGCCGAGGCCGCCATCACGGCCAGCTCCTTGAGCACCTTGTCGAGCTTGTCGAACTTCGCCACGGCCTGCTCGAAGCGGAGGTCCGCCCAGAGCACGCGCGGGTTGTGCGCCATGGCCCGGCCCGGGTCGAGCACCTTGCCGTAGGTGCGGTTCGAGTACCACTCCATCGCCCGGTAGAAGAGCGTCCGGCGCGGGGTGAGCGAGATGCGGGACATCGCTGCCTCCTGGGTTGCGGCATCGGTTGCGGCTTTCGCAGGGGAGACAACACAGCGCCCGTGGATGTGACACGAAGGAGCGAACATCCGTGGGAATAGGGGGTCGGCTGTCGGAGGCCGCGCCTAGCGTCGGCCTCGTCCCTGTTCGACGGGTTCGACGGAGTGGGGGTCCGGTGACACAGGTGTCCGAGGAGCTGCGGCGGGTCGCGGCGCAGGTGGACGAGCAGGCGGCCCGGCTGGGCCGCAGGCTGCAGCAGGCGGAGTGGCAGGGGCGGGCGGCCACGGCCTTCCGAGCCCGGATGCGGGAGCGGCTGAGGGCGGCGGCGGAGGGCGCCCAGCGGCTCCGGGAGGGGGCGGCGGCGCTGGACGAGTTCGCCCGGCGCGAGCGGGGCGGTGGCCGATGAGCGTCCAGGTGAGCCGGGAGGAGTTGCTGAGCCTGCGTCAGGTGCTCGGCGACGCCGGGCAGGAGCTGGCGCGCACGCTGCGCGACGCGGACGCGCTGCGGGCCGGGGCGGCGCGGTGCCGGCGTGCGGCGCAGGCGGTCTCGGAGGGGCTGGAGCGCCTGGCGCGGCTGAGCCGCGAGTTGGCGGCGGACGCGGAACGCATGGTGCTGACCAGCCGGGGCTACGAGGACGCGGAGCAGGAGACGCACCATGCGTTCCGGGCCGTGGGCGCGCGGCTGGTGACGCCGCATCAGCTCCCTGGCAGCCCCGTCCCCCGGGGGTCGGTGCTGCAGCGGGCCGAGCGCTGGGCGTCGAACCCGGTGCCCTACAGCATGAGCGGCTGGCGCGACGGGTGGCGCACGGACTGCTCGGGCTACGTCTCGATGGCGTGGGGCCTGGACCGGTCCTACACGACGGTGGACCTGCCCACCGTGTCCCATCCGATCGGGAAGGAGGATCTGCAGGCGGGGGACATCCTGCTGAACCGCGCACCCGGCGGCGCCGGGCACGTCGTGCTCTTCGACCGCTGGGCGGACGCCTCGCACACGGCGTACGTGGGCTACGAGCAGTCCCCCGGCGGCACCAAGCACCGGGTCATCCCGTACCCGTACTTCTCCGGGCACGGCCCCTTCCTCCCGTACCGGAAGGGGTAGTCGCGGCCTCGGCCGGGGAGTCGCCCGGGCCCGCTCCGCCCACCACACGCACGGAGGTCCGACCCGGTGCGGATCGGACCTCCGAGGTGGTGAACGCCGGGGCTATCCGACGATGGCCTCGATGACGCCGGTGTTCGCGGCGCGCAGCTCGTCCAGCGTCAGCGAGAACTGACCCTGGAGCTCCACCGTGTCGCCGTCCACGACGCCGATGCGGGTGGCCGGGAGACCCCGGACGCCGCACATCTCCGTGAAGCGGAGCTCCTCGCTGCGCGGCACGGAGACAACCGCCCGGCCGGCCGACTCGGAGAAGAGGAACACGAAGGGGTCGATCCCGTCCGGGACGACGAGCCGGACGCCCGTGCCACCGCGCAGCGCGCTCTCCACCACGGCTTGGATCAGGCCGCCGTCGGAGAGGTCGTGCGCGGCGTCGATCATGCCGTCGCGCGAGGCCGCGATCAGGATGTCGGCCAGCAGCTTCTCCCGGCCCAGATCCACCGTCGGCGGCAGGCCGCCCAAGTGGTCGTGGGCCAACTGTGCCCAGGCGGAGCCACCGAGTTCGTCGCGGGTGTCGCCGAGGAGGTAGACCAACTGGCCCTCCTCCTTGAAGGCGATCGGCGTCCGGCGCGTCACGTCGTCGATCACGCCCAGCACGGCCACGACCGGCGTCGGGTGGATCGCCGCCGTGCCCGTCTGGTTGTAGAGCGAGACGTTGCCGCCGGTCACCGGAGTGCCCAGCTCGAGGCAGCCGTCGGCCAGACCGCGGCAGGCCTCGGCGAACTGCCACATGACCTCCGGGTCCTCGGGGGAGCCGAAGTTGAGGCAGTCGGAGACGGCCAGCGGCTTGGCGCCGGTCGCGGCCACGTTGCGGTACGCCTCGGCCAGCGCCAACTGCGCGCCCGTGTACGGGTCGAGCTTGGCGTAGCGGCCGTTGCCGTCCGTGGCGATGGCGACGCCGAGGTTGGAGTCCTCGTCGACGCGGATCATGCCGGAGTCCTCGGGCTGCGACAGCACCGTGTTGCCGAGCACGAAGTTGTCGTACTGGGAGGTGATCCAGGACTTGTCGGCCTGGTTCGGGGAGGAGACCAACTGCAGCACCGCAGCGCGCAGTTCGTCGCCGTTCGCCGGGCGGGCCAGCCGCTCGGCGGTCGGCGCGTCGGCCTGCAGCGCGTCCTGCCACTCGGGGCGGTGGTAGGGACGCTCGTAGACCGGGCCGTCGTGAGCCACCGTGCGCGGGTCCACGTCCACGATCTTCTCGCCGTGCCAGAAGATCTCCAGGCGGTCGCCGTCGGTCACCTCGCCGATCACGGTCGCGGTGACGTCCCACTTCTCACAGATCGCCAGGAACCGCTCCACCTTGGCCGGTTCGACGACCGCGCACATGCGCTCCTGGGACTCGCTCATGAGGATCTCCTCCGGCGAGAGCGTGGCGTCGCGCAGCGGCACCACGTCCAGGTCGCAGCGCATACCGCCGGAGCCGTTGGAGGCCAACTCCGAGGTGGCGCAGGAGAGTCCGGCCGCACCGAGGTCCTGGATGCCGACCACGAGCTGCTCCCGGAAGGCCTCCAGGGTGCACTCGATCAGCAGCTTCTCCTGGAACGGGTCACCGACCTGCACCGCGGGGCGCTTGGCCGGCTTGCCGCCGCCCTCGAAGGTCTCGGAGGCCAGGATCGACGCGCCGCCGATGCCGTCGCCGCCGGTCCTGGCCCCGTAGAGGATGACCTTGTTGCCCGCGCCGGACGCCTGGGCCAGGTGGATGTCCTCGTGCTTCATCACACCCACGGCCAGCGCGTTGACCAGCGGGTTGCCCTGGTAGCAGGCGTCGAAGACGACCTCGCCGCCGATGTTCGGCAGGCCCAGGCAGTTGCCGTAGCCGCCGATGCCCGCGACCACGCCGGGCAGCACGCGCCGGGTGTCGGGGTGGTCGGCCGCGCCGAAGCGCAGCGGGTCCATCACCGCGACCGGGCGGGCGCCCATCGAGATGATGTCGCGCACGATGCCGCCGACGCCGGTGGCCGCGCCCTGGTAGGGCTCGACGTAGGACGGGTGGTTGTGCGACTCGATCTTGAAGGTGACGGCGTAGCCCTGGCCGACGTCCACGACACCGGCGTTCTCGCCGATGCCGACGAGCATGGCGTCCGACTGCGGGGCCTTCTCGCCGAACTGGCGCAGGTGCACCTTGCTGGACTTGTAGGAGCAGTGCTCGGACCACATCACCGAGTACATGGCCAGCTCGGCCCCGGTGGGGCGGCGGCCCAGGATCTCGCGGACGCGGAGGTACTCGTCCTCCTTGAGGCCCAGCTCGCGCCACGGCTGCTCGACGTCAGGGGTCTGCTCTGCGTTCTTGACGGTGTCGAGAGTCATGGCTTACGCACTCACCAGTCGCTTGAGAATCGACGTGAAGAAGCCGAGGCCGTCGGTGCCGCCGGTGCCGACGACCGGGTCCACCGCGTGCTCGGGGTGCGGCATCAGGCCGACGACGTTGCCCTCGGCGTTGGTGATGCCGGCGATGTCGTTGAGCGAGCCGTTGGGGTTGACGTCCAGGTAGCGGAAGGCGACGCGGCCCTCGGCCTCCAGTTCGTCGATCACCCGGGCGTCCGCGACGAAGCGCCCCTCGCCGTTCTTCAGCGGGACCGAGATCTCCCGGCCCTGCTCGTAATCCGAGGTCCAGGCGGTGCTCGCGTTCTCGACGCGCAGCTTCTGGTCGCGGCAGACGAAGTGCAGGCTCTCGTTGCGCAGCATCGCGCCCGGCAGCAGGTGGGACTCGGTCAGCACCTGGAAGCCGTTGCAGATGCCGAGGACCGGCAGCCCGGCCTTCGCCTGCTCGATGATCGTGTCCATCACCGGCGAGAACCGGGAGATGGCACCGCAGCGCAGGTAGTCGCCGTAGGAGAAGCCGCCCGGGAGGACGACGGCGTCCACCTGGTGCAGATCCTTGTCACGGTGCCAGAGCGCGACCGGCTCGGCGCCGGCGAGCTTGACCGCGCGCAGCGCGTCACGGTCGTCGAGCGATCCGGGGAAGGTGACGACGCCGATCCGCGCGGTCACTGCTGCCCCTCGGCGGGCTCCTCGATCCGGACGGTGAAGTCCTCGATCACGGTGTTGGCGAGGAAGGTCTCGGCGGCTTCACGGATGCGGGCGAGGGCGGCGTCGTCGACCGGCCCCTCCACCTCGAGCTCGAAGCGCTTGCCCTGGCGGACGTCGGAGATCCCGGCGAAGCCCAGGCGCGGCAGCGCACGCTGCACCGCCTGGCCCTGCGGGTCGAGGATCTCCGGCTTGAGCATGACGTCGACAACGACGCGTGCCACGGGTACTCCCGGTGATGTCTGGTGCGGGGGAGTTCCCAGCCTACCGGGGGATTTTCGGGATCTTGGAGGTAGCTCCAGGGCAACGCGCGTAGATCCGGCGAACGTGCAGAGTTTCACACAAGCCGCTACCGGTCGGTAAGGCACGCGGGCGGCACCGCGACACTCCGAGAAATTACCCCTTTCAGAGGTTTCGGGGCGGTATCGGCGCGGTACCGAAACGACACGAGAATTGTGTCGATAAAACTTGCCTCTTCGATTCCGGAGGGGTTCCGGGGCAGAATGGCAGGGCTGGTTGCGGCCCGGCCGCGACCACCGAACGCAATGCCCGAGAGGACTGGGATCCATGGCTCAGCGCGTAGTGGTAACGCTCTCCGACGACATCGACGGCGGGGAGGCGGAGGAAACCGTGGTCTTCGGACTCGACGGAAAGTCCTACGAGATCGACCTCTCCGCCGAGAACGCGGAAAAGCTGCGTGCCGCGCTCGCTCCCTATGTGCAGGCGGGACGCAAGCAGGGACGTGCGGCGAAGGCCGCCCCCAAGCGGACCGAGGTGGCGCCCGATCCGGCGGCGGTCCGCGCGTGGGCCCAGTCCCACGGCATCGAGCTGCCGGCGCGCGGCCGGCTGCCGAAGCACGTCTACGAGAAGTTCGCCCAGGCCAGCTGAGGTCAGGGCGGCCCGGCCGGGGCTGATGGCCCGTCATCAGGCGGAAGATAGATGACTTTTCGGACATGAGGTGTCAAACCACCCAGCCGAGGTGATCACAGCCCCGGACATGGGCTACTGTTCTTCTCGTCGGAACGCACCGGAGACGGAAGCCGAAAGGCCAGGTCAACGAGGCGGCCACGCAGGTGTAGCTCAGTAGTAGAGCGCTCCCCTTCCAGGGGAGAGGCGCAGTGTGCGATCCCTGTCACCTGCTCGGCTCGACTCCGCCAGATCGCCGGATGGCAAAAGCAGTCCGGAGGATGAGGTAGAGTAGAGCTCGCCGGAACGGACGGAAGCCGAAAGGCTGAAGTCGGAGAAGGCGAACAACATGCGGACGTGGCTCAGTTGGTAGAGCATCACCTTGCCAAGGTGAGGGTCGCGGGTTCGAATCCCGTCGTCCGCTCCACGGAAAGGCCCCTCTTCGGAGGGGCCTTTCGGCATTTCAGGTCCCCCTGACCGGACACAGGCTCCCCCTTGACCTCCAGAGATCAGGGGGAGCCGTGGGCCCGCAATACCGACTAACTCCAGGACTGGCCGGTCAGGCGTTCGTAGGCCTCGACGTACTTCGCGCGGGACTGGGCCACGACGTCCTCGGGCAGCGCCGGCGGGGGCAGCTCGCTCGCGGGGTCCCAGCCGCTGTCGTGGGTGAGCCAGTCGCGGATGTACTGCTTGTCGAAGGAGGGCTGATCCTGCCCCGGCTGCCAGGCGTCCGCCGGCCAGAAGCGGGAGGAGTCGGGAGTGAGCACCTCGTCCGCGATGACCAGGGCGCCGTCCTCGTCGCGGCCGAACTCGAACTTGGTGTCCGCCAGGATGATCCCGCGCTCACGCGCGATGTCCCGGGCCCGGCCGTAGACGGCGAGCGTGGTCTGCCGCAGCTGGGCGGCCGTGTCCGCGCCGACCCGGCGGGCGACCTCCTCGTAGGTGACGTTCTCGTCGTGCTCGCCCACCTCGGCCTTCGTGGCCGGGGTGAAGATCGGCGCGGGCAGCTCGGAGCCGTTGTCCAGGCCCTCGGGAAGGGTGATCCCGCAGACGGTCCGGGACTGGCGGTACTCCTTCAGGCCGGAGCCGGACAGGTAGCCACGGGCCACGCACTCCACCGGGAGCATGTCCAGGTTGCGGCAGACCAGGGTGCGGCCGGCCCAGTCGGCCGGAGCCCCGTCCGGGACCTCCGTCGAGACGACGTGGTTGGGGACGATGTCGGCCAGGCGCTCGAACCACCACAGGGAGAGCTGGGTCAGGATCCGGCCCTTGTCCGGGATCGCGGTCGGCAGCACCCAGTCGTACGCGGAGGTGCGGTCGCTGGCCACCATCACCAGTCGACCCGCCTGATCGCGGTAGAGGTCGCGCACCTTGCCGGTGTGCAGATGGATCAGGCCGGGCACCTGCACCGGCTCGGGCTTCTCGACGAATCCGCTCAAGGTGGTTCCCTCTGTTTCTGGGGCCGGGGGCGCCCCGAGTCTTTCATAGCGCCGATTCCGGCCCCGCGCACCGGTCGTCACCCGACCGGCCCGTGCGTCAGTGCACCTTGCAGATCCGGTCCAGCAGGTTGGCCGTCGCCCGCTGGATCCGCTCGTCGGTGTGGCCCGGGCGGTCCAGGGCGGGCGACCATGCGAAGGTGCCGCTGGCGAAGACCCAGGCCCCGCTCGGCGCCCGGTACAGCGACGTCTCCTGGTGCCGGGCGACGCCCTTGGCGTCCCGGTACGGGGAGTGGGCGAGCAGCACTCGCTCGTTGTGCTCGGGCAGGCCCACGCGCGGGAAGTAGCGGTCGGACTCCCCCGCGACCAGGCCGGGGAGCTCCTCCTCGTCGCGCAGGCCGGTGCCCTCCCAGATCCAGTGGCCGGTGTTGCGGACCACCATGGGGACCGGCTCGGGAACCCGGCCGTCGTACTGAATGCCCATCAACTGCTGCTCCGGGCTCCCGAGATCGCGCCAGCGCATGCTGGCCGCCGGGCCGCCCTGCCGCTTGGTGCAGGTGAGCAGCCGGTCGGGCTGGCCTGAGGGGGCTGGGCTCAGGTCCACCTGCCAGTACATGGTGTTGGCCGAGAGGAAGACCAGCGAGGTGCCCGCGTCCCGGGCGCGCTCGACGGCGCGGCGCATCGGCACGGACCAGTACTCGTCGTGGCCGGGGAAGACCAGACCCCGGTAGCGCGTCGGGTCGATCCGGCCGGCGTGCAGGTCGGTGGCGTTGGCGTAGGCGAGGTCGTAGCCGTAGCGCTCGGCCCAGCGGATGAAGTCGTAGGCGTGGCCGATGTGCAGGGGCAGGCCGGCGCCCGCGTAGGGGCGGTCGAAGGAGACCGTGGTGGCCGCCTCGCTCTCGCCGAGGAGCTCGCCCTTGGCGTTCCAGGCGTGGTAGAGGCTGGCGCCGCTGTGGCCGTCCTCCGGATAGAGGTTGTAGGCCTGCCAGGTGACGTCCGGCAGCAGCAGGAGCAGATCGGCGGCGTAGCCGTCGACGGGCGTGCGCGCGGCCGCGGCGGCGCGCACGGTGAACGGGATGTGGCTGCGGAAGCGGTGGTCCGCGGTGGTGAGCACGGCGACGTAGGCGCCGGGGGACCAGTGCGACGGTATCTGCAGTCGCCAGCTCATCCACCAGTGGTGGCAGGAGACCGTGCGTCCGGCGACCAGCGGCGCGGGCTGGACCAGGCCGGAGACGCGGGGGCTGGCGGCGACCTTGCGGGCGCCGGCCCCGGCGTAGTGGCCGATCCGGTACACGTCGACGGTGAACTCCTGGGGCGGATTGACGCTGACCCGCAGGTCCAGCGCCCCGCCGAGGTCGGCGGCGCCCAGTGCGTAGCCCTTGATCTGGCGGTCCACGTCGTCGGCGTTGCGCGGGCGGCCGAGGACCGGCGGAGGCTGCTGCTCCGGGGAACGTCGGGCGGCGGGAAGGGCGCCGGCGTCGACGTACCAGGGCATGATCCGGCCCTCGTCGTCGAAGTAGAGGTCCGCGCCGCGCAGCCAGGGCAGGGGGCCCTGGCCGAAGGGGTCGCTGGCCCCGTGGGCGAGAGCGCCGGACTCCCAGCGCCGGATGTGTTCGGCTGGCACGCGCTCCCCTCCTCACCTCATGGCCCCGCACCTCGCGATTCTGACGCTCCGTCACCGAACGCAGGCATTGGACTACTGTACGTATGTCCATCGTAGGACGTGACGGGCCGTCAACGTAGAGCAGTGCGGCGGATTATGACAGGCAATCATGCCAAGCGGGCCGGACGCTGCGGGGCTATGCCGAGCTGGTGCAGCAGCAGGCGCAACGGTTCCTGGTCGCCGTGCTCGACCGCGAGGGCCACCGGGGCGGCCAGCTCGGCGCGGCGACCGTCCCCCTCGACCAGCAGCACCGGACCGTCGAGCCAGTCCAGGCCGGGGACGGCGGTGCCGGCCTCCAGGGCGGCGCAGCAGATCAGGGCGGTCAGCTGGTCCGCGGCGGGCGTGGCGGACGCGGCGCGGAGCAGTCGGAGCACTTCGTCCAGCGCGCGCTGGGGCGGCCGCGGGAGCGCCAACTCGCCCTCCAGTGCGGCGGCCTGAGCACGCCACAGGCGGGCGGAGACCTGCTCCGGGTAGGCGGCCCAGTCCACCGGCGTCCAGTCGGCGCCCTGGGCGCGGGCGGGGAAGAACAGGCGGGCCGCGAGGAGGGAGACCTCCTGGTCCATCCGGCCGGGCTCCTCCAGCAGGTCGCAGGCGGGCGCACGGTCCAGGCGAGCCTCGAAGCCCTCCGCCAGCCGGTCCCGCCGGGACAGCTCGGTGAGCGCGGAGACGACGCCCGCGTTCAGCCGCACCGGCAGCAGCCCCTGCCGCCAGGCCGGGAGTGCGACCCGGGTCAGCAGCCGGTCCCAGCCCGCGTAGGCGAGCCCGACCTGCTCCTGGGCGGCGATGCGCAGACCGTAGTCCAGCGTGCGGGCCCGCTCGGAGGCCCAGGCGGCGACCGCCCGTTCCATCTCCCCCGCATGCGGGCGGCAGCGGCGGAGCAGGATCCCCGCGGGTATCCGGGCCACCCGGCTGTCCAGCACCGCGTCGAGCCTGCGCACGAAGCGGCGGGCGGCCGCGATCTCCGGGTCGAGCGAGCAGGCCGCGCCCGCGAGGACCGGGGCCAGCAGCGCGCGCAGCTCGTCGGTCCGCATCCACCAGAGGAACGGCGAGCCGATCACCAGGGTCGGCGCGGACGAGGGCTGGGGGGATCCTGGTGATCCTAGGGATCCCGGGGAACCCGGGGATATGGAGCGCCGCAGGACTGACGGGGCGTCAGCGGCCTCGTCCTCCAGCCAGCTGTCGCAGTCCGGGGTGAGCCAGACCGCACCCGGCGCCGGGACGTCCATGCGCGCCGCCGCCTCACGCACCAGCCGGTACAGGCCGGGGGCCTGCTCCTCGGGCACGGGCACGGCGGGCGTCCGGGGCGGGGTGGCGCGACGCAGCAGGACCACGAAGGCCAGCAGCGCCACGGTGACCGCGGCGGCCGCCCCGCCCACGGCCCAGCGCGCCGCGTCCCACGCGGCCGTGTCGACGGAGCCGGCCGCGCCGAGGTGGCCGGTGAGCCCCCCGGCGAGCAGGATGCCGAAAGCGGCGAGGGGCAGCACCGCGACGGCGAGCGCGGCGCCGCGCACCCGCAGGATCGCCTGCGCGCGGCGGCGCGCGGCGCGGAAGGACTCATGATCGTTCGATACGGCCATGCCCTCGGATCACCCCCTGCGTGACGCTGCGCTTGCTCCTGTCCGCTCCGACGACCGGACCGGGCGGTGGCGTTCCACCCTCGGCCCGGAACCACTCGGATCGGTGATTCCCTGTGGACCGCAGCTTCCCCCCTTGCCGGGAGTAGTACCTGCCCGGCCGATCAGGGCGGCTGGGCGTCCACCCCGATCGTGGGCACGATAAGCCCCTTGTGCGCCACTCGTCAGCCAGATCGCTTTTCGGT
The DNA here is from genome assembly GCF_042658505.1 of Streptacidiphilus monticola. Classification (NCBI taxonomy): domain Bacteria; kingdom Bacillati; phylum Actinomycetota; class Actinomycetes; order Kitasatosporales; family Streptomycetaceae; genus Streptacidiphilus; species Streptacidiphilus monticola. The sequence continues at coordinate 21,332 of NZ_JBHSQJ010000084.1, forward strand.
CACCCGAAGGAGCGGCTCCCCGGCACCGAAAGGGCGGTTTCCCACCTCATTCGTCCACGTTCACCCGAGAGAGGAACCCCCGCCAGGGGCGCGGGGATCCCCCACCCTTCGGGCGGGAGGTGCCCCCAACGCGACCGGCCCACCACCCACGGGGGTTCGACCCAGCGTTCGGGCCGGACCTCCCTGAGTGGTGGGCCGGTCGAGCAGTTCCTCGCGCCCCGTGGGGGGGTTACTGCGCTGCCTTCTGGGCGATGTCGGAGCGGTGGTGGGAGCCGCGGAGGCGGATCCGGGCCACCGAGTCGTACGCGCGGGCGCGGGCCTGGGCCAGGTCCTTGCCCGTGGCGGTGACGGAGAGGACACGGCCGCCCGCGCTCAGCACCGTGGCGCCGTCCTCCGCCAGACGCGTGCCGGCGTGCAGGACGTACGACGTCCCGTCCTCGGCCTCCGCGTCGGCCAGGCCCTCGATCGGGTCGCCGGTCACCGGCGCCTGCGGGTAGCCCTCGGAGGCGATCACCACGGTCACCGCGGCGCCGTCGCGCCACTTCAGCTCGGGGAACGCCGCCAGGCGGCCCGTCGCGGCCGCGTGGAGCAGGCCGTTGAGGGGGGTCTTCAGGCGGGCCAGCACGACCTGCGTCTCCGGGTCGCCGAAGCGGGCGTTGAACTCGATGACCCGGACGCCGCGCGAGGTGATCGCGAGGCCGGCGTAGAGAAGGCCGGAGAAGGGCGTGCCGCGGCGGCGCAGTTCGTCGACGGTCGGCTGCAGAACGCTGGCCTGCACCTCCTCGACCAGGTTCGGGTCGGCCCACGGCAGCGGCGAGTACGCGCCCATGCCGCCGGTGTTCGGGCCGGCGTCGTCGTCGCCGACGCGCTTGAAGTCCTGCGCGGGCTGCAGCGGGACGACCGTGGTGCCGTCGGTCACCGCGAAGAGGGAGACCTCGGGGCCGTCCAGGTACTCCTCGATCACCACGCGCTCGCACCCGGCAGCGTGCGCCTTGGCCTCGTCCAGGTCGGAGGTGACCACGACGCCCTTGCCGGCCGCCAGGCCGTCGTCCTTGACCACGTAGGGCGGGCCGAAGGCGTCCAGCGCCTCCTCCACCTCCTGCGCGGTCGTGCAGACGTAGGAGCGGGCGGTGGGCACCCCCGCCGCGGCCATCACGTCCTTGGCGAAGGCCTTCGAGCCCTCCAGCTGCGCGGCGGCCGCGCCCGGGCCGAAGACCGGGATGCCGCGCTCGCGCACGGCGTCGGCGACGCCCGCCACCAGCGGGGCCTCCGGGCCGACGATGACGAACTCCGCACCCAGCTCGACGGCCAGGTCCGCGACGGCCCGGCCGTCCAGTTGGTCCACCGGGTGGACCTGGGCGACCTGGGCGATCCCGGCGTTGCCGGGGGCGCAGTGCAGGGAGGTGACTTCGGGATCGAGCGAGAGCGCGCGGCACAGGGCGTGTTCGCGGGCGCCGCCGCCGATGACAAGGACCTTCACGGCACCAGAGCCTAGTGCCTCGCTCCGTCCGCCCCGCCGCTGGCCTTGGCGGTCACGCGAGCGGGCCCGGGTTCACCCACTCGTTCGGGTGAGATCCTTCCGGGGACGGAGGAATCGTGATCAATCGGCCGACCTTGGACAAGGACCGTGCGGGGCAGTGGATTTCGCACAACAATCCGACCTGATCGACACCCGCGGTCAGCCATTTGGCGGTAAGAAGTACCTCGGATTGGAAGCTGCCGGCGCAGGCCGGTACGGCCTGACGAGGCCGACGGGCCGAAGGATTGGGAGTTCCCACGGTGAGCCAGCCCGACATGCAGCCTGACGAGACGCCCTGGGGCAAGGAGCCGGGCGCCGAGGACGGGTCTGTCCTGCCGACGGTCCCGGCACAGGCCTCCGTCGCGAACCGGAGCGGTGCCCGGCGCGGCCGTGACCTGAGCGTGCGTCAGTTCCCGCTGGGGGACTGGGGCGAGCCCGCCGAGCGGCTGGAGGAGCTGTACCGCTGGTCCGAGGAGCGCGCGGTCGAGGCCATCGACTGGTACCACCGCGACCGCCGCTGGAAGCGCAGCTTCGCGCGCCTGCTGCGGACGCTGGCGGTGCTGGCCGCGGCGGCCGGCGCGGTGCTGCCCCTGGTCCAGCTGACGGGCACCTGGCACGGGGCGGCGGCCTGGGGCTACGTGGCCCTGCTGGTCGCCGTGGCCTGCGTGGCGGCGGACCGGCTGTTCGGACTGACCAGCGGATGGATGCGGGACATCTCCACCGCGCAGGCGCTGCAGCGGCGGCTGGAGGCGTTCCAGTTCGACTGGGCCTCCGAGTGCGTCCGCGAGGTGCTCGGCCCCACCGAGGGTACGGCGAGCGAGGCCGCGGAGCGCTGCCTCGGCGTGCTGCGGCGGTTCTGCGAGGACGTGTCGGACATGGTCCGCACGGAGACCTCGGAGTGGATGCTGGAGTTCCGCGCCCAGATGACCCAACTCCCCACCCAGGCCGCGGGCGTGTGGGGCGGACGGTCCGAGGGCGTCGGCGCCCAGGTGCGGGTCCTGCCCTCCCTCAACGGCGCCCCCGGCCGCCCCACGATGCCCCGCCAGCGCCCCCCGGAGTCCCCGCTGCGGTGACTCCCGGGGCGCGCGGCCCGGTCCGGCCCTAAGCGAAGACGATCATGGAGCCCTGGGCGAGGGAGCGGGTGGCGGCGGCGTAGAGGCCGGTCCAGGCGTGACGCTCCAGCGCGAAGGGGCCGTCCTGCTGTGCGGGGGGATGGGCCGGGCCCTCCAGCGTCGTGGGGGCCACCGGGCGCACCGGCACCGGAGGCAGCTGGTGGTCGATGCCGATGTACGGGGCCACCGCCTCCAGCTCCTTGAGCAGCCGCTGCGACGACCCCAGCGGGCCGCCGCCCGCCAGCAGCGCGTCGTCGACGACGGGGACGTCGAAGTCCAGCGGGACGTACGCCCCCGCGTGGTCGAAGTGCCAGACCAGGTGCGACTGTTCCGCCGTCGACTCGAACATCTCCAGCAACTGCTCGTAGTCGCCGCCCAGTTCGTCCACCGGAGTCACGTCCAGCCCGGTCAGCTGGAGCAGGTGGGCGCGGCGCAGGAAGTGCAGCGAGTCGTAGTCGAAGGCCGCGACCGGCTCCACGTCCCCGCTCAGGCCGGGCATGTACCGGAAGACCGGCACCGGCGGCAGGCCCGCCGCCGCCAGCGAGGCGTTGTAGATCTCCAGGTCCTCGCGGAACGGGTTGTCGGGGCTCTGCACCAGAACGTCGACCAGTGGGACGAGCCAGATGTCACAGGCCACAGGCACACTCCAGAGGTTGCGGGCCCGTCAACCCTAGCGCGGGGCGGGTTCAGTCCTCGACCGTGCGCTGGGGCGGGACCACCGGCGCTCCGCAGAGCGCGGCCATCTGCTCCAGGGACTCCTGGTTGTAGGTCCGCAGCAGCTCCTGCACCCCGGCCGCGTCCCGGGCCTCCAGCCGGTCCACCAGCTCCAGGTGGCGGTCCCAGCAGTAGCGGGCGATGTCCGCCCGGCCCCGCAGGTACGGCGCCGCGAAGATCCAGTACTGGACCCGCAGCCAGTCCAGGTAGTCGGTCAGCCGGCGATTGCCCAGCAGCTCGCCGAGGGAGAGCCAGAAGCGCCGGTCGCAGCCGACGAGTATGTCCAACTGCCCGGCGCGGGCCGCCCGTTGGGCGTCCTGGGCGCGGCGGCGGATGGCCGGCAGAGTGCTCAGGTCCACCCGCTGGGCGCCGGACCGCAACCGGCCGAAGAAGCCGTCGGTGACCAGCGAGCGGGCGTCGACGATCTCCGCGTAGTGCTCCCACGTGAACAGCGGGACCCGGTAGCCGCGGTTGTGCTCCATCCACAGCAGCGCCTGGGAGGTGAGGTCCACCAGGGCCTCGCGCACCGGGGTGGCGGAGACCCCGTAGAGGTCGGCGATCTCCTTGACGGTGAACCGGGTCCCTGCGGGGAGACGGCCCGTCATCATCTCGTCGCGCAGCGCCGCGGTGATCTGCTCGCGCAGGCTGCGCTGCTGGGCGAGCGGACGCAGCGGCGAGGGCTGGGCAGGGGGAGGGGAGGACACGACGACGCTGCTCCTCCACATCCGACGCACCCGACAGTCCGACAGGTCCGAGACCTCCGACGCATCCGACCGACCGGGCGTCCGGCAAAGACCCCATGCATAGTACGGCCCCGCACCGCCCTTGGCCGGGCTGATGCGGGGCCGAATTGGTACAGACCGGATAACGTCCCTGTCACACCGTGTGCGCGTCGGCCGCCGAGAGCGCCTGGTCGAGGATCGCCAGACCCTCCTTGGCCTCGGCCTCGGTGACGTTGCACGGCGGCACCACGTGCAGCCGGTTCATGTTGGTGAACGGCCACAGACCGCGCTGCTTGCACGCCGCGGCCAGCTCCGCCATCGGAGCGTTGGCGGCGCCCGCCGCGTTGTACGGGACCAGCGGCTCGCGGGTTCCGCGGTTCCGCACCAGCTCGACGGCCCAGAAGACGCCGAGGCCGCGCACCTCGCCGACGGAGGGGTGACGCTCCGCCAGCTCGCGCAGGCCGGGACCGAGGACGTCCTCGCCGATCCGCCTGGCGTTGCCGACGATGTCCTCGGCGGCCATGGCGTTGATGGTCGCCACGGCGGAGGCGCAGGCCAGCGGGTGGCCGGAGTAGGTCAGCCCGCCGGGGAAGGGGCGCTCGGCGAAGGTGGCCGCGATCTTCTCACTGATCGCCACACCGCCGAGCGGCACGTAGCCGGAGTTGACGCCCTTGGCGAAGGTGAGCAGGTCCGGCACGACGCCCCAGTGGTCGGCGGCGAACCACTCGCCGGTGCGGCCGAAGCCGGCCATGACCTCGTCCAGGATGAGCACGATGCCGTGGCGGTCGCAGATCTCGCGGACCCCGGCCAGGTAGCCGGGCGGGGGGACCAGGATGCCGGCCGTGCCGACCACGGTCTCCAGGATGACGGCGGCCACGGTCTGCGGGCCCTCGAAGGCGACGACCTGCTCGAGGTGGGCCAGCGCGCGCTCGCACTCCTGCGCCTCGTCCTCCGCGTGGAAGTTGGAGCGGTACGGGTACGGACCCCAGAAGTGCACGACGCCGGAGGTGCCCGTCTCGTTGGGCCAGCGGCGCGGGTCGCCGGTCAGGGCGATCGCGTTGGCGGTGGCGCCGTGGTACGAGCGGTAGGTGGAGAGAACCTTCTGCCGGCCCGTGTGCAGCCGGGCCATCCGGATGGCGTTCTCGTTGGCCTCGGCGCCGCCGTTGGTGAAGAAGATCTTGTTCAGGTCGCCCGGCGTGCGCTCGGCGATCAGACGCGCGGCCTCGGAGCGGACGTCGATGGCGAAGGCCGGCGCGAAGGTGCAGAGCTTGGCGGCCTGCTCCTGGATCGCGGTCACGACCTTCGGGTGCTGGTGGCCGATGTTGGTGTTGACCAGCTGCGAGGAGAAGTCGAGGTAGCGCTTGCCCTCGTAGTCCCAGAAGTAGGAGCCCTCGGCCCCGGCCACGGCGAGCGGGTCGATCAGCGCCTGCGCGGACCACGAGTGGAAGACGTGGGCGCGGTCAGCTGCCTTGACCGCCTGCCCGGCTGCGGGGTCTGGGGTGATAGTCATGCAGCTCAGGCTAGGGAGCGGGCCCGTCCCTCCGACAGCCACAGTCTGTCTGCCGATCTCCGCCGCAGGCGACAGCCTGTCAACTCGGCCACAGCCCGCGCATCCTGCCCGAGCGCGGGCTGTACTCCACCCTCAGCCGACTGCCCAGCGGAAGCTGCTCCCACTGCGTCCGTGCCACCTCGAAGGAGGCGCGACGGCGGCCGCGGGCCGTCGGGCTCCGGTCGGCGTCGGAGCCACAGGAAGGCCGCTCCCCACAGCGCCCCGGCGACCGCGACGCCCACGCACTGGACTCACACCGCCCCCACCCCCGTAGGGGACGGTACTCACGCCCCCAGCGACATGGAATACGTCAGGAACCCGGTCGTGGTTGCGTAGCGGTCGTAGACGGACCGGGCGCGGTAGTTGTTCTCCGCGGTGCGCCAGGCCAGCGTGGGCCAGCCCTGCTGCTCACCGATCCGGCGCAGCTCGGCGAAGAGCGCGTCCACGGCGCCGGAGCCACGGTGGGCCGGGTCGACGAAGAGGTCGTCGAGGAACCCCCGGGTGCCGCGCAGCGGCGAGTCCTCGGTGCGGTAGTGCGCCAGGCCCACCGGGGTGCCGTCGGCGGTGCGCGCCAGCAGGCAGTCCGTCATCCGGTCCGGGTCGAAGAACCAGGACCAGGACTCCGCGATCCGATGGTCCGTCAACTCCACATGGTAGAAGGCGGCGTAGCCCAGGAAGAGCGCACGCCAGCGCTCGAAGTCCGCCTCGGTGGGCGGACCGACGGTGAGGTCGGCCATCGCGGTCAGCCCCGTTCCAGACGCTCGGTCAGCCGGGCCTTGGCGGCCGGCCACTCCTCGGCGAGCAGGGAGAAGTAGACGCTGTCCCGCCAACTGCCGTCCGCGCGCCGCCGGTGGCGGCGCAGCACGCCCTCGCGGGTGGCGCCGAGGCGGGCGATCGCCTGCTGGGAACGGGTGTTGAGGTGGTCCGTCTTGAGCTGGACCCGGCCCATGCCCAGATCCTCGAAGGCGTGGGTGAGGAGCAGCAGCTTGGCCTCGGTGTTGACGGCGCTGCGCCAGTGGGCGCGCGCGTACCAGGTCCAGCCGATCTCCAGGCGCTCGTCCTGCGGGGCCATGTCGAGGAAGGTGGTCCAGCCGACGGGCTGCCCGCTCTGCTGCAGCACCACCGCGAAGGCCACGTAGCCGGGGTCGGCCAGCAGGCCGGCGGCCAGGTCGCGCAGCTCCTGCTCGGTGCGCGGGACCGGCCCGAGCCAGCGGAACACCTCCTCGTCCGCACCGAGCGCGGCGTGCAGCCCGGGCACGTGGTCGAGAGTGAGCGGCTCCAGCCGCACGTGGCGGCCCTGGAGCAGGACGGGGGCGGGTGTCTTCGCTGCCATGATCGGAACGGTAGCCGCACTTTGCACTAGAAGCAAGGGAATTCTGCACTAGTACAATCAGCGGGGGAGGGGCCGCGAAAAGGCCCCACCGCCTGGCGGCAACGGTGGGGCCTGTGCGCTGACGGGCCGTCAGATCAGGGAGTGGATCTGGATGGTCTCGGTCCGGCCGGGGCCGACGCCGATGGCCGAGATGCGGGTGCCGGAGAGCTCCTCCAGCGCCTTCACGTACGCCTGCGCGTTCTTGGGGAGATCCTCGAAGGACTGCGCCTTGGTGATGTCCTCGGACCAGCCGGGCAGCTTCTCGTAGATCGGCTTCGCGTGGTGGAAGTCGCTCTGCGAGTACGGCACTTCCTCGACCCGCTTGCCGTCGATCTCGTACGCGACGCAGACGGGGATCTCCTCCCAGCCGGTCAGCACGTCCAGCTTGGTGAGGAAGATGTCGGTCAGGCCGTTGATCCGGGTCGCGTAACGGGCGATCGGCGCGTCGAACCAGCCGCAGCGGCGGTCGCGACCGGTGGTCACGCCGCGCTCCCCGCCGATCCGGCGCAGCGCCTCGCCGTCCTCGTCGAACAGCTCGGTCGGGAAGGGACCCGAGCCGACGCGGGTGGTGTACGCCTTGAGGATGCCGATGACCCGGTCGATCTTCGTGGGGCCGATGCCGGAACCGGTGCAGGCACCGCCGGAGGTCGGGTTGGACGAGGTCACGAACGGATACGTGCCGTGATCCACGTCCAGCAGGGTGCCCTGGCCGCCCTCCATCAGGACGACCTTGCCCTGCTCCAGCGCCTGGTTGAGGATCAGCGCCGTGTCCGCCACGAACGGGCGCAGCTTCTCGGCGTAGCCGAGGTATTCCTCCACCACCAGGTCGGCCGGGACGGCACGGCGGTTGTAGAGCTTGACCAGGATCTGGTTCTTGTCGTTGAGCGCCGACTCGACCTTCTGCCGCAGGATGCTCTCGTCGAAGAGGTCCTGGACCCGGATGCCGACGCGGTTGATCTTGTCCGCGTAGGCGGGGCCGATGCCGCGCCCGGTCGTGCCGATCTTGCGCTTGCCCAGGAACCGCTCGGACACCTTGTCGATGGTCCGGTGGTAGGGCGTGATCAGGTGGGCGTTGCCCGAGATCAGCAGCTTGGAGGTGTCCACGCCGCGGTCCTGGAGACCGGCGAGCTCGGAGAGCAGCACGGCCGGGTCGATGACCACGCCGTTGCCGATCACCGGGACGCAGTTCGGGCTGAGAATGCCGGAGGGAAGCAGGTGCAGGGCGTACTTCTGATCGCCTACGACCACCGTGTGACCGGCGTTGTTGCCGCCCTGATAGCGGACCACGTAGTCGACCGAGCCGCCGAGAAGGTCAGTCGCCTTCCCCTTGCCCTCGTCTCCCCACTGAGCGCCGACCAGCACGAGTGCGGGCACAGGCGTACACCCCTTTCGGGCGGGGCACAACTCACGGCGGAAGGCCGCCGTGGGGCCCCGGATAGACCAAGCCCCTGGCGCAAAAGCGCAAGGGGCTCTTACGCCAAGAGGTTACCCGAGGAAGGACCGCGGTGTCGGCGACGCGTTCGGAGGGCGAGACTGTGTTGGCGCTGGTCTCTCCGGCAGCGCTGGCCGCGGACGCGGAATCGGTCCGGATCGCCCGCGACGTGCTCGGCGCCTCGAGCCAGCTCAAACTGGCCATCTGCCGGGACCCGGCGGACCTCGGGCGCGCCCTGGAGCGGCGCGGCCGGCGGCGTGCGGTGGTGATCGGGGACGACCGCTTTCTGCAGCTTGTCGTTCAACTCCTGTACCAGCAGACGACTCTGGCCGCGGCCCCGGTGGGCGTGGTCCCGGTGGGCCGCTCCGCGGACCTGACGGTCAGTCGGACGCTCGGCGTCCCGGCGGGCGCGGCGGAGGCCGCCCGCTCGGCGGCCCGGGGGCCGGGCCGGGCGGTCGACCTCCTCGTCGACGACACGGGCGCCGTGGCCCTGGGCGGGGTCCGCTGTTCGCCACGAGCGAACAGCGCCTCCGGCGGTTGGTGGACCCGCTGGATCAGCCGCGCCGAGGCCTGCCGACTCGGCGTCGAACTCGACGGGCGGCCGTTGGCCCCGGTGAAGGGCCTCGCGGTCTCGCCTGGGGTGGGGGGCCTGGCGGACGTCCTGCTGCCGGGTCAGGTGCGCGCCCGGGCCCAGCGGGTGAGGGTGATCGGGCCGTTCACCTGGCAGGGCCTGATGCCCGGCCCGGTCGTCCCCGAACGCACGTGGGAGGTCCTGCCCGGCGCCCTGACACTGGCCTGAACTCGCATCGCCCCTCAGGGGCGGTGCAACTACAGCTCGACGAGGAGTTCTTCGAGGCCCCGGATCACGTAGCCCGGCTTCCACCGGGGCTCCGCCGCCAGCTTCAGATGCGGGGCCTGCCGGAGGACGGACGCGAAGGACGCGTTGAGTTCGAGGCGGGCCAGCGGGGCGCCCAGACAGAAGTGGATGCCCGCGCCGAAGGTGATGTGGGGGTTGTCCGCGCGGGCCAGGTCCAGGCGGTCGGGGTTCGCGAACCGCCGCTCGTCCCGGTTGGCGGAGCCGAACAGCAGGGCGATCTCGCTTCCCCGGGGGATCACCTGGCCGTGGAGTTCGACGTCGTCCAGCACCCACCGCTCGAACATCTGCAGGGGCGTGTCGAACCGCATCAACTCCTCGATCGCCACGGCCAGTTCGGCCCGGCGGAAGGCGTCCACCGCGTCCTCGCGGAACAGCGTCCACCAGCCGTTGCCCGTCGTGTTCACGGTGGCCTCGTGTCCCGCGTTCAGCAGCAGGACGCAGGTGGAGATCATCTCCTGCTCGCTGAGCCGCGAGCCGTCCTCGTCGTCGTGGGCCGCGATCAGCGCGGAGACCAGGTCCGTCGAGGGCGCCGCCCGGCGCTGCGCGATCAGGCCGCGCAGGTACTCGGTGAACTCGATGCTCGCGCGCACGGCGCGCCGGGCCGCCTCCTCCGAGGGGTTCAGCTCGAACATGCCGGTGATGTCCGCCGACCACGGCCGCAGCAACCGCCGGTCCGACTCCGGGACGCCCAGCATCTCCGCGATCACCGCCACCGGGAGCGGCTCGGCCACCCGGGCGACCAGGTCGCCCCCGCCGTCGGCGACCAGGCCCGCGACGAGCTCGTCCGCGAGCCGCTCGACCACCGGGCGCAGCGACTCGACCATCCGCGGCGTGAACGCCTTGCTGACCAGCCGTCGGATCCGGGTGTGGTCGGGCGGTTCGAGGTCCAGCAGGCCGTTGCCGTTGAGCACGTGGAAGGGCTCGTGCTCCGGGGGCGGGGGCGTCCGGCCGAACTCCTCGTGGGTGAACCGGTGCAGGTAGGTGCGTCCCAGCCGGCGGTCCCGGAGCAGCGCGTTGACGTCCTCGTAGCGGGAGACCAGCCACTGGTCACTGGGCTCGAAGTACACCACCGGGGCGTGCTCGCGCAGCTGCGCGTAGGCGGCGTAGGGGTGCGCGACGAACTCCGGGGACCACGGATCGAACAAGGCAGCGGCGCGGCTCATGACCGCACTGTACCTACCCCTCCCGCGTCCCGATATGGACGGTTCCGCCCTCCTCGCGCACCCGGTAGCGGGCGAGCGGGGCGGTCGCCGGGCCCTGGAGCACCTTGCCGGTCGCCGCGTCGAAGCGGGAGTCGTGGCAGGGGCAGACGAACGCGCCGTCCCTGGGCGCGTTGACCGTGCAGCCGGCGTGGGTGCACACGCCGGAGAAGGCCACGTACTCCCCGGCCCGTGGCTGGCAGACGAAGACCGGGTCGCCGCTGCCGGCCGCGGTGGTACGCACCCCGCCGCCGACCGGGACCGACGACGCGGGCACGCTGCCCACCGGCTGGGCGTCCTGGGACGACGGCTGACCGACCGTCAGCGGCGGTCGCCGCCGGGCCGTGAAGGCCCCCGCGAGCAGCCCGAAGCCCGCGACCGCGAGGGCGGCGATGGCGCCGTCCAGCAGCAGCTGCCGCCGCCCGCCGGAGGCGGCGTGCTGACGGGCGATCAGCTGGTCCAGCGACAGCCACGGCGTCCCGGCCAGCAGCAGCGGCAGCCAGGCGACGAGATACGCGAGGTCATTGCCGAGGAAGTACGGGTGCACGTGGAAACTGACGCTCAGCCAGAGCACCAGGCTGAGCACCGCTCCGCCCGCGGCGGCCAGCCGCCCCCACAGGCCGAGCAGCGTGCCCAGGCCGACGGCCAGCTCACCGAAGGCGACGGCCAGCGCGGCAGCGGTGGGCGCGTGCCCGGCCGCCGCCAGTACGCGGCCGATCGGGCTCTCGAAGCGGGCGGCCTGCAGTTGCCCGAGGAAGGACGCCGGATCGTCCGCCCCGGCGAGGTAGTGCGGGTCGGCGAGCTTGTCCAGCCCGGCGTAGACGAAGGTGCCGCCGAGGAAGAGCCGCAGCGGCAGCAGGGCGTGGCGCGTGTCCATGGTGGTTCCGGTCCCGGTCAGTCGGCGGACGTGCTGCCGCCCGTCGCGGCCCTGCAGAAGTCCCGGGCCGCACCGGACAGTTGCGGACAGAGCTTCGCACGCGCGGAGTGGTCGTGGTAGTTGACGTTCCAATAGCTCACCATGCCGGACACGCAGAGCGGCTGCTGCCACGCCCGGCCGCGCAGACACTGTGCCCCGGTCCAGCCGGGACGGTCGATGTTGTACTTCATCAGCCGCGAGCCGGTGCCCATGGTGCAGGAGTTGCGCCCCGCCGAGCTGGGCGCCTGGCGGCACCAGTCGAGCGCCTGGACGAAGCTCTCCGGATGGTCCGCGTAGTCGTGGCTCTGCAGGAAGTACACCGGGGCGTAGAAGTAGCAGGCGCTCTGGTAGCCGGCGGGCTGCTCGGGGCACGGGTAGAGCGGCTCGCGGGCCAGCTTGCCCGCGGGGAGTTGAGCGAGCGCGGCCGGATCGCTCTCGTCCGGCTCGAAGAGCTGCATGAAGATCCCCTCCGAGCAGGCCACCGCCTGGTAGACCTGCGGGAAGCGGTCGCACAGCGCCTCGGCCCCGGACACGTCCAAGTGCGAGACGAACATCGCACCGTGCCCGATGCCGTGGATGCAGGAGGCCGTCTGCTCGGGCGCGCAGAGCGTGGTGACGGCGGTGACCGGGTTCGGGCTGGACGCCAGCTTCTCCTCGACGATGCCGTGCAGGTAGCCGGAGCCGCAGACGTCGTTGCGGTACGAGGCGGCCTTGGCGAAGTTCCCGTGGTACTTCACCAGGGCGGCATGCCCGAGTTCATGGGCGACCGGGTGGCAGAAGCGCGTGGTCAGCGGCTGTGCGCGGGTGATCCGCTCCAGGTCGGCGAGGGCCGCGGCCGGATCGGTCGCGTTCAACTCGGCGACCAGGTGGTCCCGCAGGGTGCTGAGGGTCCACGGACCGGAGGCGGACGGTGACGGCCGCGGCGAGGACGTCCCGGGCGCGGCGGGGGGGAGCGCGGTGGCGCTCGGCGCCGGCACGGCGACGACGGCCGCGGCGCTCCACGGCGTGGTCGCCACCGCCCAGACGCCGGCCAGGTACAGCAGCAGGGCCGCCACCAGGGCGAGCGGACGCGTCATGGTTCCCCCGTCGAGCCTGATCCGTCGCACAACAGGACTGTTCGTACGGCGTGACGGTTCCCGCCGGAACCTGAGTGCTCCCCGGGTTCACTCATCCGGAGCAGACGGGGCGGATGACAGACTGCAGGTATGACGATGCACCAGAACCTGCTTGGCGGACCGGAACCGACGCGCCTTCCGGAGGACGAGGCGCCCTACCGGATGATGGCGGAGCAGTCGGCGTCCCCCGTACAGGTGGCGGCCGAGTTCCCCGCCTTCTCGCTGGCGTGGGCACAGCTCGCGGACGAGGCGTTCGCGGCCGGCCGCGTGGTGGAGTCCTACGCCTACGCCCGGACCGGCTACCACCGCGGGCTCGACCAGCTCCGGCGTGCGGGATGGAAGGGCCACGGCCCGATCCCCTGGGACCATCGGGGCAACCGCGGCTTCCTGCGGTCGCTGGCGGCGCTGGCCCGCGCGGCGGGCGCGATCAACGACTCGGAGGAGTCGGAGCGCTGCTGGCAGTTCCTGAAGGACAGCAGCGAGGCGGCTTACGCCGAGCTCAAGGACTGAGAGCGCCGGGTGCGCGAGAGACCACGCGGGGAGGTCCGGCCGCCTCTGCGGATCGGACCTCCGCGCGTGGTGTGTTCTCGCGCTGGGGCAGCCCCCGCCCCCGACGGGGCGTGCCTGAGCGCTACTTGATCCGGTTGCCCGCGGAGCGGAGGACCTTGGTGGCCTCGACGACGCGCGCGGCCATGCCGGCCTCGGCGAGCTTGCCCCAGGTGCGGGGGTCGTAGGTGTTCTTCTTGCCGACCTCGCCGTCGACCTTCAGCACACCGTCGTAGTTGCGGAACATGTGGTCCACGACGGGCCGGGTGAACGCGTACTGCGTGTCGGTGTCGATGTTCATCTTGACGACGCCGTTCTCCAGCGCCGTGGCGATCTCCTGGTCGGTCGAGCCGGAGCCGCCGTGGAAGACGAAGTCGAAGGGCTCGGTCCTGCCGTAGCGCTCGCCGACCGCCTTCTGGATGTCGCCCAGGATCTCCGGGCGCAGCACCACGTTGCCGGGCTTGTAGACGCCGTGCACGTTGCCGAAGGACGCGGCCAGCAGGTAGCGGCCCTGCTCGCCCAGGCCCAGGGCCTCGGCGGTGCGGAAGGCGTCGTTGACGGAGGTGTAGAGCTCGTCGTTGATCTCGTGCGAGACGCCGTCCTCCTCGCCGCCGGTCGGGGTGATCTCGACCTCGAGGACGATGTGCGCCGCCTTGGCCAGGGCGAGCAGCTCCTTGGCGATGGCCAGGTTGTCGTCCAGGGTCTCTGCGGAGCCGTCCCACATGTGGGACTGGAACAGCGGGTTCTCACCGCGGGCGACGCGCTCCGCGGAGAGGGCGAGCAGCGGGCGGACGTAGCCGTCCAGCTTGTCCTTGGGGCAGTGGTCGGTGTGCAGCGCGATGTTCACGTCGTACTTGGCCGCCACGATGTGGGCGAACTCGGCGAGCGCGACCGCACCGGTGACCATGTCCTTCTTGTGCTGCCCGCCGAGGAACTCGGCACCGCCGGTGGAGATCTGGACGATGCCGTCGCTCTCCGCCTCGGCGAAGCCGCGCAGCGCGGCGTGCAGGGTCTGCGAGGACGTCACATTGATGGCCGGGTAGGCGAACTTGCCTGCCTTCGCCCGGTCCAGCATCTCGTTGTAGACCTCAGGCGTTGCGATGGGCATACGAATCCGCTCCTGTCGGGTGGCGACTACGGGCAACGCGGCCATTCTCGCACTACCCTCTTCCGGCGAAAGTCAGCCGGTATCGAACAACTCAAACGGGTGCAAGTCAGATGTTCGGTGCCATGAATCCCCAAACCCACGGGCATGCCTGAAGCGGAGAGCCGTCACTGACCGACCGTCAGTCTGCGAAGGGACCCGTTTTGCGCCGGACCGCCATCCTCCTCGCGCTCGGCGCCCTGCTGGCCGGCGCGCCGGCGGCCCTCGGGCCGGTCCCCACCGCCACCGCGGCCGGCTGCGCCGCCGTCCGCGCCCTGGCCGCCCCGGTCGCCACCCCCGCCGCCGCACTGAGCCTGCCCCCGCAGGCGCCGCTCGGGCTGTGGACCCGGGCGCGGCTGACGCTTCGTCAGTCCGGCACCGTCCGGCTGGCCGTGCGCACCCGCGGGTTCAGCACCGTCTCGCTCGCCCTCCAGCGGTGGACCGGAACCCACTGGGCGGACCTCCCGGCAGGGCACCCCGACGGCTTCCCCACCTCGGACACGTTCAGCTTCTCGGCCCCGCGCGGTGCGGTCGCGCTGCGGCTCAAGGACGTCGACCGCCCCGGCTCACTCCGCATCACCCCGAGCGTGGACCGCGCCTCCGGTCCCACCGCCGCCACCCGGGTCACCCGCCCGGCGGTCCGGCTGCAGGGCTGGCCCCGCCAGGCCGCCCTGCGGCGGGGCGGCGCCCCGCTGGTGTTCACCCTGACCGTGCACAACACCACCGACCGCCGCTACCCCGACGTCGGCGTCCTCTTCTACGCGTCGGCCCAGTCGGGGGAGACGTATCTGACGGCCCGTGAGCTGACGCTGGAGCAACTGGTGGGCGGACGCTGGATCCGGCTGCCGCTGGCGAGCGGGTGCGATCCCGGGCTGGCCGTGGCGCTGCGCCCGCTCTCCGGTCGGTCCCTGGCTCCGGGCGCCACGGCCGGGTACCGGCTGCGGCTGCGGCTCGCGGCGGCCACGCCCGCCGTCCTGCGGCAGGCGGACGCCGGGCTGGCGCTGTCGGTGGACGGGGACGACTTCGCCTCCTTGAGCCTTCCGTTCACGCTTCGCTGACCGGAGGCTCATCCGCGCACGTTAGTCTGCGCGGGTGAGCCAGAACCTCGCCCTGAACCTCCTCGACGCCAAGTCCCTGATCGGCCAGCTCGGGACGGCGGGCCTGCTCGCCATCGTCTTCGCCGAGACCGGCCTGCTGATCGGCTTCTTCCTGCCCGGCGACTCGCTGCTGATCCTGGCCGGCGTCGCCGCGTCCAGCGCCGGGCCGGCCGTGCTCGGCACCCGGATGCCGATCGGCGTACTGCTGGTGGCCACCCCCCTCTGCGCCATCGCGGGCGCCCAGTTGGGCCACCTGCTCGGCGCCAAGGCAGGAGCGAAGCTCTTCGACCGGCCCAACTCCCGCCTCTTCAAGCGGGAGCACGTGGACAAGGCGGAGACCTACTTCAACCGCTTCGGCCCGGCGAAGGCGGTCGTCCTGGCCCGCTTCATCCCGGTGGTGCGCACCTTCCTCAACCCGGTCGCCGGGACGCTGGAGATGCCCGCTCGGACGTTCCTGCTCTGGAACGTGGTCGGCGGCGTGGTGTGGACCGAGGCGATGCTGCTGATCGGCTACAAGTTCGGCGACTCGATGGCCCCAGTGATCGACAAGTACCTGATCCCGGCGATGGCCCTGATCATCCTGGTCTCGCTGTCCCCGGTGATCGTGGAAGTGCTGCGCAACCGCAGGTCCGGCGGCGGCGCGACGGCGGGCCCGGCGGAGGCCCCGCGGCAGCCGGTCGGCAGCGGCGGGCGCCACCGCAAGCGGTGACGCCCGGCCGCCGCGGGGGGCTCTGACGGAACGTCAGAGCCCGAGGGTCGTCAGAGCCCGAGCGAACGTCAGAGCCCGAGGTCGTCCAGCTGGTAGGCGGCCAGGTACGGCAGCCCGGCCTCGGCGATGGCCGGAGCCGCGCCGCGCTCGACGATGACCGCCACGGCGACCACCTCGCCGCCGGCCTCGCGCACGGCCTCGACGGCGGTGAGCGGCGAGCCGCCGGTGGTGGAGGTGTCCTCGACGACGAGCACGCGGCGGCCCTTGACGTCGGTGCCCTCGATCCGCCGCTGCATGCCGTGCGCCTTCTGCGCCTTGCGCACGACGAAGGCGTCCAGCCGCGAGCCGCGGGCGGCGGAGGCGTGCAGCATCGCCGTGGCCACGGGGTCGGCCCCGAGGGTCAGCCCACCGACCGCGTCGAACTCGAGGTCGGCGGTGAGGTCCAGCATCACCTGCCCCACGAGCGGCGCTGCCGCGCCGTCGAGGGTGATCCGCCGAAGGTCGATGTAGTAGTCCGACTCCAGCCCGGAAGAGAGTGTCACCTTGCCGTGGACCACGGCCTTGTTCTTGATCTCTTCCAGCAGCTCGTCACGAAGGTTGCTCATGAGGCTCCAGCCTACGGCCCCCTCGGGGGCGCGAGGATCCCCCACCCTTCGGGCGGGAAGGGCTCCCACCGCGGGCAACCACCCACCAGGGAGGTTCGTCCCGCACCTGGGGCCCGGAGCTCCCCGAGTGGTGGGCTGCTCCCGCCCGCGCGGCGGAGCCGCACATGTCTCCAGCCTCGCGCCCCGAAGGGGCGTGCGGCCCCTGATGGGGGTCACCAGGTCCAGGTCATCGTCGCTTCGAGGGGGTCGATGGGGGTGACCAGGTGGGGGTGGGTGTTCAGGCCGTTGGGGGGACCCGTCTGCGGTTCGACGCACAGCGCATCGGCCTGGGCGTCGTACACCACCACGTACGTGCAGTCCGCGCTCACCGTCAGCGCGAACTCGTCCCCCCACCGGAGCGTGGCCTCCACCCCGTCGGGCATGCCGAAGCAGTCGTCCCACGGCCCCTCCGTGGGCCGCACCCGGCGGCCCGTGGGCAGGTGGTCCCGGCCCCGCTCCTCCTGCCACGCGGGCGCGAACTCCAGGTCCGCCTCCGGGCCGTCGGGCCTGAGGCGCCGGCGGAACCACGGGTGCCAGCCCACCTGCGCCGGAAAGGAGTCGAGGCTGGCCTCCACAGCCAGGGTGGTGCGCAGCGAACGCTCCGTCAGCTCGAAGATCTGGGTGATCCGCCCCGGATACGGCCACGGCCGGGCCAGGTCGGTGAAGAACGCCGCCGACGAGGCCGTCGCCGGGCCCGCCGCGGACCAGCGCGAGCGGATCGCCGTGCCGTGGATGGCGTGCGGCGGGGCGTCCACCGGCAGCTGGTGGCGGAAGGGTCCGTTGTTCCAGCGGCCGCGGTCCACCCGGCCGGCCCAGGGGGCCATCGGGAAGGACCCGTAGCTGAAGATCCGGTAGTCGTCCTCCCCCACCGGCTCGGTCCGCAGCAGCTCGGTGCCGCCGACGCGGAAGCCGACGACGCGGCAGCCCTCCGTCGGAAGGACCGTCAGTTCGGCGTCCCCGGCGTGGAGTCGGACGGCGGTCGCGGAGTCGGGCACGACGGCGACCTCACCGGCGCCGCAGGGCGCGGGCCAGGACGACCGCACCGCCGACCAGCGCGACACCGCCGACCAGCCACGGCGCACGGCTGCGCGCGGACGGCGGCAGCGGGGGTTCGCCGAGGCGTCGCGCCGGGGCGTCCCACAGCGCGGAGGCGCGCGAGCGGGTGCTGCGCGGCGGGAGCGCGGGGGCGTAACGGCCGCGCGGCGGGGCGTGGTCGACCTCCTCCGCGCTGCGGCCGACGATGCTGCGGCGGCCCGACTCGCCGACCGGCTCCTCGATCTCGATGAGGTAGTCGATGTCGTCCTCGCTGCCGTCCGCGAGTTCGGCCAGCGCGTCGGCCCGCACCTCGCCGTCCTCGTCCGAGCCGTCGTCCACCTCGTCGTCGGCCTGCCCGTCCGGGTCGTCGTCCGCACCGGCGAGGAGGTCGGGGAGCTCGGTCAGCTCCAGCAGTTGCGCGTCCTCGTCGTCGCCGAGCGGGAGCGGAAGCTCGGGAACGGCGGTGATCGCCTCGGGGTCCTCGGAGAGCGCGGTGAAGAAACGGTCCAGCAGGCGGCGGGCGGCCTGGTCCACGGCCTTGCCGTCGAGTTCGGCGATCCGGCCCTCGCCGGTGAAGCCGGCGTCGGCGCGGACCACCGTGGAGACCGGGCCGTCCTCCTCGAGGCGCAGCCGCAGCGTTCCCACCACGCCGCCGTCCCCCACCGACTGACGGCCCGTCAGCTGGAAGAAGAGCTCGTCCGGGTCGTCCAGCGCGCGCACCTCACCGCGGTAGGTGATGGTGGCGCCGCCGACACGCAGCTTCAGCCGTCCTGCCAGCAGCGTGCCCTCGGGCGCGGTGCGCTCCGGGGTGAACCCCTGCAGGCAGCGGGCCAGCAGCTCGGGCCGACCCAACGACTCGCGCAGGGCCCCGGGGGACAGCGGAACCAGAACCGAGTGCTCCATGGTCAGGGAGCCTACCCATCCGCACGCCCGGCACGCCGGTGAACCGGCGTGGATCGCCGCGGGTCAGCGCGGATGCAGCAAGGTGGTGACGTGGGCTCCCGGCCCGGGAGGCCGCAGCCGGGCTCCGGCGGGCAGCGGCGGCGTGCCCTGCCGTTCCCGGCCGGCCAGCAGCAGGCCCCACTCGGGGCTGCCGTCGCACCGGTCCGGGCCGGAGGGCACGGCGTAGGCGACGCTGTGCAGTCCGAGGGAGCGCAGGGTGCGGTCCGCGTCACGGTAGCCGGCGGCGGCGGGGTCTCCGGCGTCGACGACGAGGCGGCCGCCCGGTGCGAGCACGCGGGACACCAGTCCGTAGAACTCCTGGCTGTAGAACTTGCGGCTCTGGTCCTGGGCCGGGTCGGGCAGCTGTGCGACCACCAGGTCGTAGGAGCGGTACTGGCGCGGGGCGGTGCGCAGCCAGTCGAAGGGGTCGGCCGTCGCGGTGCGCACCCGGGGGTCGTCCAGGGCCCGGCGGTTGAGCGCGGTCAACCGCCGGTCGGTGCGCGCCAGTTGGAGCACCGCCGGGTCGCTCTCGACGACCGTGACGTGCTCGGTGCGCGGGTCGGCCAGCAGGCTCGCGGCGACCGTTCCGTCTCCGCCGCCGAGGACCAGCACCCGCAGCCGGCGTCCGGTCAGCCGGGACAGCGCCGGGCCCAGCAGCGCGTCGAGGTAGCGCGGGCGGTCCGCGGAGCAGAGGCGCAACTGCCCGTCGAGGTACAGCCGCAGCGGGCGGCCGGAGCCGGCGCGGTCGGCGGCGCCCGCACGGTCGTCGCCGCCGCTGAGCACGATCTCCTGGTAGCCGCTCTGGCGGCTGGCGAGTACCGAGGAGCCGTAGAGGCTGGTGCGCGCCGCCCGCTCGAAGGCGCCGGACAGGGCCCAGGCCAGGCTCAGCGCCAGCACCACCGTCCCGCTGAGCATGCACAGCAGCAGCCGGGTGCGCGCGGGCGGCTCGGCGCCGAACAGCCAGAGCGCCACCAGCGTCCCAGCGCAGGCGTTGACGGTCCCGGTCAGCAGCGCCCCGTCCAACTGCCCGACGGTCGGCAGCAGCAAGAAGGGGAAGGCCAGGCCCCCGACCAGCGCGCCGACGTAGTCGGCGGCGAAGAGGTCGGCCACGGCGCGGCTCGCGTCCTGACGGCGGATCCGCTGTATCAGCGTCATCAGCAGCGGGATCTCCGCTCCGATCAGCAGCCCGATCAGGGCGGCCACCACGACCAGCGCGGCCTGGTAGTGGCCGATCCAGACGAAGCAGCCGTAGAGCGCGATCACGCTGAGGCCGCCGGACAGGGCCAGGGCGCTCTCCACCACCGCGAAGGCGGTGGCCGCGCGCCGGGTGAAGTGCTTGGCGAGCAGGGAGCCCAGGCCCATCGCGCAGACCATGACCGAGAGCACGACGCTGGCCTGGGTGACCGAGTTGCCCAGCAGGTAGCTGCCGAGGGCGACGAGTTCGAGCTCGTAGACCAGCCCGCAGGCGGCGCAGACGAAGGCGGCGAGCAGGACCGCCCAGCGGCCGGCGCGCGGCCCGCGCGACCGCCCCCGGAGCCCGGTCCGGACCGGGCGCGGCGGGGCGCTCCGCTCGTCGTCCTTGATCACATACAAACGCTAGGTGAACCCTTCGCCGGCTCCCGTCCCCCGACCGACGGCGTGTCACGGGCGCCGGATTGACGTTCCGCACGCCTGTGCGGGCGCAGCGTCGAGCGGGTGCAGACCAGCTGGCCTTCCTGCGGGTAGGCGTGCCAGGTCCGCCAGTGCACCGCGGCGTCCTTGCTCTCCCCGCCGCCCGCGACCAGCGCCGTGAAGGCGTTGGGGTCACCGGGGAAGATGCCGGCCAGCGCATGCGGGTGGTGCTCGACCAGCGCGAGCAGCTCCTGGGCCCGGACGGCGAACTGAGCGGCCGTCAGCTGCTCGATCCGCGCGGCGAACTCGTAGTCCCAGCGGTGCATCCGCTCGGCGACCCGGGCCGGCAGCGGCGTGCGCCGCCCGGGCAGGCAGGCGACCGTCTCGGAGTGCCGGTCGCCCAGGATGACCTGGTGGGACGCGCCGAGCAGGCGCAACTCCAGTTCCACCGCGCCCAGTCGCAGGTCGAGCACGGCCAGTGCGGGCAGCCTCTCGCTGCCCAGACACCACGCCAGGTCACCGGCCCGGGTGTCGGTATAGGTGGTGTGCAGGGTGGTGAGCATTCGGGGCTCCGCGTCAGGCCGCCGCCACGGCCGGGATCTTGGGGGACTCATCAGCAGGGAAGCACGAATACCCGCCCCCCCGTGGGCATTTACCCAATCTTCCGGCCTGCGCCGGTCTCCGGGGATAGCCTTCCTGAATTCTCCAGAATTTGTCCGAGCCCGTTTCGAACACCGCCGTTGACGTGGGCCGACCTCTCGCAGAAACATGACAGAACGGCCCGGAATCGATTCCGGGCCGCCTGTCACGTGCCACCGGCAATAAGGAACTCACCCCATCGGGTAACACCCGTTCAGCCCAATGCGTAGCCTTCGATGTCCGCGACCACGTCGAGCGTGCCGTAGTCGGAGGAGAGCCGCAGGTAGCCGTTCACCACCGGCAGCCAGACGAGGCCCGCGGTCACCTGCCCGCGCTGGTAGCGCAGGGCCTCCTCCACGGGTCGGTGGTTCCCGTCGGCCCAGGCCCACAGGGAGCCCGGGGCCGTGGGGTTCACCGCGGTCAGGTTCACCAGCACACCGGTGACGCCGGACGGCAGCCCGGCCGCGCCCGACACCTTGAAGCGCCAGTCCGTCGAGGCCGCGAGCCGCCCGCGGTGACCCAGCCCGGTGCGCGTGTCGAGCACCCGGACCGGTGTCGTCATCACGTGGAACTGACTGTCCGCCAGTTCCGGGGCGTAGAAGCCCTCCACGGCGACGGAGAGGAGGATCGGTCTTCCGGCGTGGGCGTAGACGGACACCTTGCCGTCCGGCCCCACCGGGACCACGGCCGTGGCCGAACGATCCTCGCCCTGGCTGAAGTTGAGCACCGACGTGCCGGGACGTGCGGTCCCCGCCCGGTAGGCGGTCAGGTATCCGGCACTGCCCGGCTTGGACACGGTGAGCCTGAGCACCACCGCCGTGGCCCCGTAACCCATGTCGTACTGCTGGAGGTTGGTGAGCTCGGGCGGGACGACCTGAAGGGTACGCGTGCCGTCGGCGGCCAACCGCGGCGCTCCCCACCAGTTGGTCCACTCGCCGTGCTGGCCGAGGTACGAGGTGAAGAAGCCCGCCGGTCCGGTCGGCGCGGTCGACTGGTAGCCCTCGACGTCGGCGACCAGGTCGACGGGCCCGGCGGAGACGTACAGGTCCACCTGTCCGTTCGCGCCCACGGGCACGCTGACCAGGTTGGCGATCGTCTGCCCCCGCCGGTAGTCGAGGGACGACGCCGTCGGGCGGGGCCTGCCGTGCGGATAGGCGGTCACGTACCCCGGGGCAGCCGAGCCCACGGCCGTGAGATTGAGCAGGACCGAGGTCGCCCCGCTGGGTACGCCGTGGCCCGTGACGGTGAGGCGGATGACACTGTGCGCGCCCGGCCGGCCCTTGGCCGCCCCCGTGCCGTTGCGCGTGTCCAACAGCCGCGCGGGCGCCACCGCCGCGAACGCGGCGCCGACCTGGGCGACCGCGGACGCGCTGATGGTCCGGCCGATCCGGTCGGTCGCGGTCTGGGTGACCCGGTAGCGACCGGGCCGGGCGTAGGTGTGCAGCATGTTCGACGCGTCCACGGGCACGGTGCCGGTGCCGTCGCCGAAGTCCATGGTCTCTCCCGCGATACCCCAGGGCGAGAAGAACAGGGTGCCGAAGGTCGAGGCGTCGATGGTGAGCGGGTGCCGGGCGTCGGGGATCCGGATCCCCGGCGCGTCCTTCACGGTCATGGGGCCGGGCGGGCTGATGACCACCTGCGTGGTGAACGTCTGCTGGTACGAGGAGCCCTCCACCCGCTTGGTCTCGGTGATGGCGTAGGTCTGGCCGCCCGCCGCCCCCTTGGTGTAGACGTGGCTCGGCAGCGTTCCCGCCGCATAGGACCGCGTCGTGCCGTCGCCCCAGTCCACGGTGGCGGAGACGGGGGTCCGCCACGGGTTGAAGTCCTGGTAGGGCAGGGTGATCGCCGTTCCCGTCGGCGCCTGGTCGGGCGACGGCGACGGCGCGTAGAAGTGGATCGGGTCCTGCACCTCCTCCGCCCCCCGGTCCCAGGTACCGCTCCCGGTACCGGTGTTCGGAACCAACGTGTTGTCCACCCGGGGTCGACCGTTCACGTCCGTCGGCAGCTCCCCGGGCGCCGTCTCGTCGGCCGCGTCCACCCAGTTGTCATAGTTGCGCGCTGCCGCACTCGGCGCGGTCACGAGGTCCTGCACGCCGAAACCGCCCGGCGCCGCCTGGAAGGCGGTGACGGTGGTGTACGCGGTGCCGCCCCAGTCGTACAGCGTGCCGTCGCTCCCCGGCCTGACATTGTCGTAGGACTCGCGCATCCCCTGCAGGCTGTCCGGGTCCGCCTTGAGCGGTCCGTCGAAGACGTTGTCGACCAGCACCGTGCCGGCGGACCCGCCGGACACGGTGAGCGCCGAGGTTCCGCTCGCCGTGACGGAGTTGCCTGCCACCAGGGCGTCACTCGTTCCGCTCAGTCGGACGGGCGCCCGCAGCACGTTCGTGCTCAGGGTGACCCGCTGGGTCCCCGCTCCCACCTGGACCGCGTAGGGGGCATTGAAGTTCAGCACGTACGTCTGACGAAGCGTCACATCGGCGCTGGAACCGGTGATGTCGACCGAACCCACGGCGGGGCCGCTGATGTCCGCCAGCTCGCTCGACTCCACGCTCACCTGCCGCGAGTCGGCGATGTGCAGCGTCCCACTGCCCCGGAACCGGGAGATCCGCACGTCGTGCACCGACTGGAGCGCCAGTGTTCCAGTGCTGACCGAGGACATGTCGGCCGAGGTCAGCGTGATCGGCGCGTCGGGCGTACCCGAGCGGGAGAGAACGGCGTCGTCGGTCGCCTCGACGACCATGACGGTGTCACCCGGCTGGGCCGCCGACAAGGCGGCCTGCAGAGTGCAGTACGGCTGTGCCTGGTCACCCGGGCCTGCGTCGGCGCAGTCGGCGGCCGACGACTGGACGAAGCGGACAACCGCTCCGTCCGCGTGCGCGCTGGGCGCGGCCAGCAGGCCGGCGGCGAGCGCCAGAGGTATCAGACCCGCTGTGCGAATTCTGGACAACGCGCCCCCCGGGCTGCGGCGGAGCACTCCCCATGCCCCGGACGCGGGGATCCTACCGATCTCCGTCCGTGCGCTGTCCAGTGGGAACGGGACGCCGAGGGCCCGGCCCGCGCAGTGCGCGGGCCGGNCACAGGGGTTGACGGGCCGTCAGGCCTCGCCCTCGGCGGACTCGTCCGGCTTGGGCTCCTCGGCCGCCAGCCCGAGGCGCTCGGCGATCCAGGTGTTGAAGGTGACCGCGGCCTGCGTCCAGTTGGCGGTCATCGCGACGAAGTAGTCCAGGTTGACGCCCATGCCGACGATCATCTGGGTCTCGCCGATGACCCGGACGGCGTCGTCGTGGGTGTGGGTGTAGACCTTGGGCCAGAGGGTCTCCCGGTTCCACTCGTCCAGCGCCTCCAGCAGCTCCGCCTTGCGCTCGAGGTCGTGCGGCTGGTCGTAGAAGGCGCGGACCGCGAACAGCTCCTGCTGCTCGCCGCGGAACATGAAGTAGACCCGGAAGCCCTCCCAGGGGGCGAGCAGGTCGCCCTCCTCGTCCACCGTGTGCTTCAGCTCCATCTGGTCCAGCAGCTGCTTGACCAGGTCCTGGTCCGGGATGATCACCGGCGGCTGGCCCGCGGGGGCGGGCTGCTGCGGCACCCCGAAGGAGGGGATGGAGGACGGATCGATGCTCATCAGGGGTGCTCCTCGCGGTACTGGCACGTAGGGCTCCTATCCTGCCCTGTCGGCGCCGCCCGCGTCAGTCGACCCCGGCGCGGAGCCCGCGCCGGGGTCGACTGCTCTCCTTCGACCGGGCCTGCCTACTTGTCCAGGCTCAGCGCCTCCTTGTCCTGGCGGCGGACCGTCAGCTTCTCGGCGCCCGGCGCGGCGTCGACCTCGACCGTGTCACCGTCGCGGACCTCGCCGGAGAGGATCGCCCGGGCCAGCTGGTCGCCGATGGCGGACTGGACCAGCCGGCGCAGCGGACGCGCGCCGTACGCCGGGTCGTACCCGGTGAGCGCCAGCCAGTCGCGCGCGGCCGGGGTGACGTCCAGGCTGAGCCTGCGGTCGGTGAGCCGCCGGCCCAGCGAGGCGACCTGCAGGTCCACGATCCGGCCCAGCTCCTCGGTGCTGAGCGGGTCGAAGACCACGATGTCGTCGAGCCGGTTGAGGAACTCCGGCTTGAAGGCGGTGCGCACCGTGTCCAGCACCCGCTCCTTCTTCACCGACTCGTCCAGTGCCGGGTCGATCAGGTACTGCGAACCCAGGTTGGAGGTGAGGATCAGCAGCGTGTTGCGGAAGTCCACGGTGCGGCCCTGACCGTCCGTCAACCGCCCGTCGTCCAGCACCTGGAGCAGGATGTCGAAGACCTCCGGGTGGGCCTTCTCCACCTCGTCCAGCAGCACCACCGAGTACGGACGCCGCCGGACCGCCTCGGTCAGCTGGCCGCCCTCCTCGTAGCCGACGTAGCCGGGCGGCGCGCCGACCAGCCGGGCGACGCTGTGCTTCTCGCCGTACTCGCTCATGTCGATGCGGACCATGGCCCGCTCGTCGTCGAAGAGGAAGTCCGCCAGCGCCTTGGCCAGTTCGGTCTTGCCCACGCCGGTCGGGCCGAGGAACAGGAACGAACCAGTGGGCTTGTCCGGGTCCGCGATGCCGGAGCGGGACCGGCGCACCGCGTCGGAGACGGCCTGGACGGCGGTGTGCTGGCCGACCAGGCGGCGGCCCAGCTCGTCCTCCATCCGCAGCAGTTTGGCGGTCTCCCCCTCCATCAGCCGTCCGGCCGGGATGCCGGTCCAGGACGCGACGACGTCGGCGACGTCGTCCGGGCCGACCTCCTCCTTGACCATGGACGCGGTGGTGGACTCGGTCCGCGCGGCGTCCTGCGCCTGGGCCAGCTCCTGCTCGGCGGCAGGGATGTCGGCGTACATCAGCCGCGAGGCGGTCGCGAAGTCCCCGTCGCGCTGGGCGCGCTCGGCCTGGCCACGCAGGTCGTCCAGGCGCTCCTTGAGCTCACCGACCCGGTTCAGGCTGCCCTTCTCCTGCTGCCAGCGGGCGGTGAGTCCGGACAGCTGCTCCTGCTTGTCGGCCAGGTCGCGGCGCAGCCGCTCCAGCCGCTCGACGGAGGCGGCGTCGGACTCCTTCGACAGCGCCATCTCCTCCATCCGCAACCGGTCCACGGCGCGCTGGAGTTCGTCGATCTCGACCGGCGAGGAGTCGATCTCCATGCGCAGCCGGGACGCGGACTCGTCCACCAGGTCGATGGCCTTGTCCGGCAGGAAGCGGGAGGTGATGTAGCGGTGGGACAGGGTCGCGGCGGCGACCAGGGCGGCGTCCGCGATCTGCACCTTGTGGTGCGCCTCGTAACGCCCCTTCAGACCGCGGAGGATGGCGATGGTGTCCTCCACGCTCGGCTCACCCACCAGCACCTGCTGGAAGCGGCGCTCCAGCGCCGGGTCCTTCTCGATCCGCTCGCGGTACTCGTCCAGCGTGGTCGCGCCGACCATGCGCAGCTCGCCCCGGGCCAGCATGGGCTT
The DNA here is from genome assembly GCF_042658505.1 of Streptacidiphilus monticola. Classification (NCBI taxonomy): domain Bacteria; kingdom Bacillati; phylum Actinomycetota; class Actinomycetes; order Kitasatosporales; family Streptomycetaceae; genus Streptacidiphilus; species Streptacidiphilus monticola. The sequence continues at coordinate 47,686 of NZ_JBHSQJ010000084.1, forward strand.
GAGCATGTTGCCCGCGTCCATCGCGGAGTCGCCGCCGGCGCCCGCGCCGACGATGGTGTGCAGTTCGTCGATGAAGGTGACGACCTGGCCGTCGCTCTCCTTGATGTCGTTCAGGACGGCCTTGAGCCGCTCCTCGAACTCGCCGCGGTACTTGGCCCCGGCCACCATCGCGCCCAGGTCGAGGGCCACGAGGCGCTTGCCGCGCAGGGACTCGGGCACGTCGCCTGCGACGATGCGCTGGGCCAGCCCCTCGACGACGGCGGTCTTGCCGACGCCGGGCTCGCCGATCAGCACGGGGTTGTTCTTGGTGCGGCGGGACAGCACCTGGATCACCCGGCGGATCTCCTGGTCCCGGCCGATGACCGGGTCGAGCTTGCCGTCCCGGGCCGCCTGGGTGAGGTCGGTGCCGTACTTCTCCAGCGCCTTGTAGGTGCTCTCCGGGTCGGCCGAGGTGACCCGTGCGCTGCCGCGCACGTCGGTGAAGGCGTCGAGCAGCGCCTTGGCCGTGGCGCCCTCGGCCCTGAGCGCGTCGGCGGCCGCGCCGCCCTCGGCGGCCAGACCCACCATCAGGTGCTCGGTGGAGACGAACTGGTCGTCCAACTCGGCGGCGCGGGCGCCGGCCTCGTTCAGCACGGCGACCGTCTGCCGGGCGAGCTGCGGCGCCGCCACGGTGGAGCCCTGCGCGCTGGGCAGGGCGTTGGCCAGGCGCTCGGCCTGGCCGCGCAGGCGCGCGGGGTCCGCGCCCACCGCCTCCAGCAGCGGCCGGGCGATCCCCTCCGGCTGCTCCAGCAGCGCGATGAGCAGGTGGACCGGGGTGACGTCGGGATTCCCCGCCCCGGAGGCCTGCCGGATGGCTGCGGAGAGCGCCTCCTGCGCCTTGGTGGTCAGCTTGCTGGCGTCCACGTCTGCGTCGTCCTCCCTGCGGTGCCCGTGACTGTCTGCTTACCTCAGCATGACATAAGTTGAGTCTATTCCGCTCAACCTCAGCCACCGCCCAAGGGGCGCGGGGAACTGCGCGGGCAACCCACCACTCAGGGAGGTTCGACCCTGAGTGCGGGCCGGACCTCCCTGAGTGGTGGGTTGCCGCGGTGGGGGCCCCTCCCACCCGAAGGGTGGGGGATCCCCGCGCCCCTGACGGGGCGTTACTGCTCGCCGGGCTTGTCCTCGGCTTCGAGGTGGTCGACGCAGACCGCGACCGCGAGGACCAGGGGCACGTCGACGCCTTCCTCGACGTCGATCGCGTACGTGTCCCGGAAGGAGAACCACTTCTTGCTCACCTGGGCGATCCGCCGCCCCTCCTGCTCGAGCTGGTACTCGTGGTCGAGGAAGTTCCCGGTGATCTCGATGTCCGGGGTGACCCCGTCCTCGAACTCCACCAGGTACTTGTCCCGGAACAGGTGCAGCAGCTTCTTGTGGACGGTGGCGATGGTGTCGCCGTCCCGTTCGATGTTCATCCGGTCGCGGAAGGACAGCAGGCGCTTCTTCACCTCCAGCAGCGTCTCCCGCGTCTCCGCGTCCTTGAGCTCGAAGGTCTCCCGGATCCGCAGCGACTTGCCGTCGACCAGGAAGACCTTGTCGTCGTGCTCGTCACGGATCCAGTGGTCCTCGCCGAAGCCGAAGATCCGCTCCCGCATCAGGTACTTCACGTCGCCGCCTCCTTGGACGTCTGCTCAGCTCTGCGTCGAAGGGGGACGTTACGCCACGCCGATGACGAGCAGGGCCGCGTGCGGCAGCACCAGCGTGCCGTCCGGGGCTGCGAACTCCGCTGCCAGCAGCTCGAACTGACGGCGTGCCTCCTGCTGCACGGCAGCGCCCTGCGCGAGGAGCGTCCGGCCCACGGCGGCCACGCCGTTCGCCGGGCCCGCCCACCACTCGTCCGGGGTGGCCCGGTGCTCCCAGCGCAGCGTCCGGGCCTCGACAGCGGTGAAGCCCGCCGCTCGGACCAGCGCGGCCAGGCCCGACTCCGAGCGCTCGAAGTCGTGCTCGGGGTCCAGCGAGGGCAGCCAGCCCGGGCGGACCGCGCCCGCCGCGTTCAGCGCCCGGGGTACCAGGGACTGCCCGCCCGCGGCCGGGACCGCCCAGATCGTCAGCCCGGCCCTGCCGCCCGGACGCAGCACCCGCCGCAGCTCCCGCAGCGCCGCGGCGGGCCGACCCACGTGGTTCAGCACGAAGTTGGCCGCGACGACGTCGAACTCGCCGTTGCCGAACGGCAGTTCCGGCAGCACAGCCTGGCTGACGCGTGCCTCCGGCACCCGCTCGGCGGCAGCGGCGACCATGCCCGCGTCGGCGTCCACCGCCCGTACCCGCGCCCCGCGGGCGACAGCCGCCTCGGCCACCGCACCGGTGCCGGTCCCGACGTCCAACAGCGCCGTGCCCGCCGCGACCTGCACGCCGTCCAGCAACTGCGGGACCGGGTACGCGCACAGCTTGGCGTAGCTGCGGCCGTACGCCTCCGCCCGGCCCGCCCAGACCCTGCGCTCCGCCTCGTCAAAGATCGTCATGGCCGGTCACCGTAGCGGTATGCCGATCGCGCGGCGCGCCGCCCTTCGGGTCAGACGGTCCCCCGCACCCTGCCCCACGCCTGGCGCGCGCCGGCGGTCCCGTCCGGGGCGTCCAGCCGCAGGCCGAGCGTCAGCCTGCGCCGCATCCAGCTGCCGACGGGCCGGTCCACCAGCCGGTAGATCAGCCAGGACAGCAGCAGCATGGCGGCCAGGACGACGCCCATCGTCACCCAGTGCCCCAACTCCGGGACGTGGTGCGTGATCTCACGGGCCAGCGGGATCCCCAGGCTCTGGTGGACCAGGTAGAAGGGGTAGGTCAGCGCCCCGGCCGTGATCAGCCAGCGCCACTGGACGCGTACCAGCGGACCGATCGTGGCCAGCGCCAGCAGGGCCAGGAAGCCGGTGAGCAGCAGGGCGCAGACCGACCAGGACACCGTCCGGTGCACCCCCCAGTCCGCGCCGTGGATGCGGACCCGATCCTGAAGCACCGTCATCTGGTAGGCCCAGGCGACCCCGAGCAGCACCCAGAGCAGCAGGTTGGGCCCGAAGCGGTACATCAGGTAGAGGGCGATCCCGGAGACGAACAGCCCCGCGTATCCGCTCAGCACGAACTGGTCCAGCAGCGTGGCGTGGGTCTGCGTGGTGACGAACGCCGCCACCAGCCAGGCGCAGCAGAAGCCGAGGATCCGGGAGTACGTGGTGCCGAGGGTGAGCACCACGGCCATCAGCACGTAGAAGCGCGCCTCCACGTCGAGCGTCCAGGCCACGCCGTCCAGCAGGTTGGTGTGGAGGGCGCCGGGGAACATCGACAGGTTGGCCAGCACCACCCGGGGGTGGATCACCGCGCCGACGTCCTTGGTCTGCATCGGGATCAGCGCGATGCGCAGCACGATCAGGACGAGCGCGCACCAGTAGGCCGGGTAGAGCCGGGAGATCCGCGAGACCGCGAACTGCCCGGGGGTGCGCCCCCAGGCGCTCATGCAGATGACGAATCCGCTGATCAGGAAGAAGGCCTCCACGCCGAGCCAGCCGTACATGGCCGCGTGGTGCAGCGGATAGGCGAAGGCCTTCGGACGCGCGCCCCAGATGGCCGGGTCGTTCGGCCCCAGGTAGTGGAAGGCGGCCACCGCCAGGGCGGCCACCAGGCGGAGGCCGTCGACGACGGCGAGCCGCGGCGCGGTACGGCGGGGGGCCGTGGGCCGGGCCGCCACCTCCTCGGTCGACCCGGAGACCTGCTCCTGCGGTCGCGGCAGCGCCTCGGTCGCGTGGTCGATCCCCACCCATGCTCCTGATCAGCCGTCACGGCGTCGGCCATGCAGACCAACCTGTCCGTGAGTGAAATCTACGACGTGAAATCCGTATGAATCCCGCCCCTGCGTTCGGGCAGCCTCCCCTCCCCCGGAGCCGGGTGTCAACCCGGCCCGGGCGGAATGCCCGTCCCGTCCCGTGAGGTTGTATTGGTCCATGGCTACACGTGCACGCGTCCGCGCCCCCGAGCTCGTCGGCAGGGGCGGCTGGTTGAACACCGGCGGCAGGGAACTCACGCTCGCGGATCTCCGCGGCAAGATCACGATTCTGGACTTCTGGACCTTCTGCTGCATCAACTGCCTCCATGTCCTGGACGAGCTACGGGAGTTGGAGGAGAAGCACCGGGACACCACGGTGCTCGTCGGAGTGCACTCGCCGAAGTTCGTGCACGAGGCCGAGCACCAGGCGGTCGTGGACGCCGTCGCCCGCTACGAGGTCGAGCACCCGGTGCTGGACGACCCGGAGCTGGCCACCTGGAAGCAGTACGCCGTACGCGCCTGGCCGACGCTCGTGGTGATCGACCCCGAGGGCTACGTCGTGGCCCAGCACGCGGGCGAGGGGCACGCGCACGCGATCGCCGCGCTGGTGGCCGAGCTGGAGGCGGAGCACGAGGCCAAGGGCACGCTGCGGCGCGGCGACGGGCCGTACGTGCCGCCGGAGCCCACTCCGGGCGCGCTGCGCTTCCCGGGCAAGGCCGTCCGGCTCGACAACGGCCACCTGCTGGTGGCCGACTCGGGCCACCACAGCGTCGTCGAGCTCGAGGCCGACGGCGAGTCCGTCGTCCGCCGGATCGGCACGGGCGAGCGGGGCTTCGCCGACGGCGGCCCGTCGCAGGCCCGGTTCAGCGAGCCGCAAGGCCTCGCCCTGGTCCCGCAGGGGCTCGGGCTCGGATACGACGTGGTGGTCGCCGACACGGTCAACCACGCCCTGCGCGGCATCCGCCTCGCCGACGGCGAGGTGACGACGCTGGCCGGCACCGGTCGCCAGTGGTGGCAGAACTCCGCGACCCAGGGCGCCGCCCGCGAAGTGGACCTGTCCTCGCCCTGGGACGTGGCCTGGTTCGACGGCGCCTTCTGGATCGCCATGGCCGGCACCCACCAGCTGTGGGTCTTCGACCCCGCCACGGACATGGTCGGCGTCGCCGCCGGGACCACCAACGAGGGCCTGGTCGACGGGCCGCCCGGGGAGGCGTGGTTCGCCCAGCCCTCGGGCCTGGCCGCCACCGCGGACCGGCTGTGGGTCGCCGACTCCGAGACCTCCGCGCTGCGCTGGGTCGAGCCCGGCAGCCACCAGGTGCGCACCGCGGTCGGGACCGGCCTCTTCGACTTCGGCCACCGGGACGGCGCCGCCGAACAGGCGCTGCTCCAGCACCCGTTGGGCGTCACCGCGCTGCCGGACGGCTCGGTGGCGGTGGCCGACACCTACAACCACGCGCTGCGCCGCTTCGACCCGGCGAGCGGTGAAGTCACAACGGTGGCAACGGACTTGCGCGAGCCCTCGGGCGCCGTGCTGGACGGCGAGGAGCTGGTCGTGGTCGAGTCGGCCCGTCACCGGCTGACCCGCCTGCGACTGCCCGAGCAGGCCCTGCGGGTGGAGGCCGCCGCCCACCGCACCCAGCGCCCGGCGACGGAGGTCGCCCCGGGGCGCCTGAGCCTGGACGTGGTCTTCACGCCTCCGGTGGGCCAGAAGCTCGACGAGACCTACGGCCCGGCGACCCGACTGCTGGTCAGCTCCACCCCGCCCGAGCTGCTGCTCTCCGGGGCGGGCGCGGACACCGCGCTGTCCCGGGAACTGGAGCTCAACCCCGAGGTGACGGAAGGCGTCCTGCACGTCTCGGCGATGGCCGCGTCCTGCGACGCCGACCCCGCGATCGAGTTCCCCACCTGCCACGTCCACCAGCAGGACTGGGGCGTCCCGGTCACGGTCCGTGCTGACGGCACGTCACGTCTGCCCCTCGTCCTCGCAGGCATGGACGGCGAGTAGCCCCCTTCGGGGCGCGGGGATCCCCACCCTCCCCCAGCCTTCGGCCGGGGATGACCCAAAAAAACGGCGGGAGGTGCCCCCAGCGCGAGCGGCCCACCACCCAGGGGGTCCGACCTGCAATCAGGGTCGAACCTCCGCGGTGGTGGGCCGCTCGCGCGGGTATTCGAGGCCCGCAGGTGGTGCGACTAGCTCTCCAGGAACGCCTTCAGCGCGGCGGCGAGCAGGAACGGGTCGTCGGCACCGCAGAGTTCGCGGGCGGAGTGCATGCTGAGCGCAGCGATCCCGCAGTCGACCGTCGCGATCCCCAGCCGCGCCGCCGTGATGGGGCCGATGGTCGTTCCGCAGGGCATCGCGTTGTTCGAGACGAAGGTCTGCCAGGGCACGCCCGCCTTCTCGCACGCCGCGGCGAACACCGCGCGGCCCACGCCGTTCGTGGCGTAGCGGTTGTTGACGTTGACCTTGAGGATCGGGCCGCCGTTGGGCATCGGGTGGTGGCCGGGCTCGTGCCGCTCGACGTAGTTCGGGTGGACCGCGTGGCCCATGTCGGAGGACAGGCACACCGTGCCCGCCAGCGCCCGCGCCCGGTCCTCGACGGAGCCGCCCCTGGCGAACACCGAGCGCTCCAGCACCGTGCCCAGCAGCGGGCCCTGGGCGCCCGTGTCGGACTCGCTGCCGTTCTCCTCGTGGTCGAAGGCGACCAGCACCGGGATGGACGCCGGCCCGGCCGACGCCGAGGCGGCCGCCAGCGCGGCCGTGCCCGCGTGCACCGAGAGGAGGTTGTCCAGCCGCGGCGCGGCCAGCAGTTCGCGGTCGCGGCCCAGATAGGACGGCGGCTGGATGTCGTGGACCATCAGGTCCCAGCCCGCGACGTCGGCCGCGTCCAGACCGGCGGCCGCCGCGACGTAGGCGATGAGCGAGCCCTCGTCCACCCGGCCCAGCCCCCACACCGGGGTCAGGTGGCGCTGCTTGTCGAGCACCATGCCCTCGTTGACCTGGCGGTCCAGGTGGATCGCCAACTGCGGGACGCGCAGCAGCGGTTCGTCCAGCTGCACCAGGCGCACCGAGCCGTCGCGCAACGCCAGGCGGCCGGACAGGCCCAGGTCGCGGTCGAGCCAGGTGTTGAGCGGGACGCCGCCGTAGATCTCCACGGCCACCTGCCGCCAGCCCGCGCTGCCGGTGTCCGGGATCGGCTTGACGCGCAGGTTCGGCGAGTCGGTGTGCGCTCCGACGATGCGGAACGGGGTGTCCGCCGTGGCCCCCTCGGGCACGTACCACGCCACCAGCGCACCGCCCCGCACGAGGAAGCGCCCGCCGGGGGTGCCCTCCCAGACCGCCGTCTCCTCGACCTGCCGGAAGCCGGCCTTCTCCAGCCGCTCGGCGGCGGCCGCCACCGCGTGGAACGGGGAGGGGCTCGCCTGCAGGTAGGCGATCAGGTCGTCGGTGTGACTGCGGTCGAAGGCGACCGACGGGGTGGCACTCAAAGGATGCTCCAGCCAGTGAGGGTTTGGGCCTGCCACCGAGGATAGGCCCGTTGTCGTGTCCGGATCTTGTCGCTGTCCGTTTCACACAGGGACGTACCCATACGAAAGCCCGGCCCCGGGGGACCCGGGGCCGGGCTTTCACCGAGCGGCCACAAACGGGCCGTCAGACCATCACAGCGGCGATCAGAACGCCTCCTCCGGAAGGTCCATGATCGCGTTGTCGATGCCCTCGGCGATCAGCCGCTGGCTGTGCACGGTCGGCAGCACGTTGCGGGCGAAGAAGCGGGCGGCCGCCACCTTGCCGGTGTAGAAGGCGGCGTCCTTGCCGGTCACGCCCGCGTCCAACTTGGCCTGGGCGACGGCCGCCTGACGCAGCAGCAGCCAGCCGAGGACGACGTCGCCGGAGGCGAGCAGCAGGCGGGTCGTGTTCTGGCCGACCTTGTACATGTTGCGGGTGTCCTGCTCGACCGTGCCGAGCTGGGCCAGCATCGCGCCGACGATGGCCTCCAGGTCCCCGGCCGCGGCGGCGAGCAGGTCGCGCTCGGCCGCCAGGGCCTCGCCGCCCAGGCCGCCCGCGATGGACTTGGTGATCTGCTCGGACAGCGCGGTCAGTGCCTGGCCCTGGTCCTTGACGATCTTCCGGAAGAAGAAGTCCTGGCCCTGGATGGCCGTGGTGCCCTCGTAGAGGGTGTCGATCTTGGCGTCCCGGATGTACTGCTCGATCGGGTACTCCTGCAGGTAGCCGGAGCCGCCGAAGATCTGCAGCGACTGGGCCAGCTGCTCGTAGGACTTCTCGGAGCCGTAGCCCTTGACGATCGGCAGCAGCAGGTCGTTCAGGCGCTCGGCGGCGGAGGCGTCCTCGCCGCGGGCCTTGAGCAGCTGCACCTCGTCCTGGACGGTGGCGGTGTAGAGCACCAGCGCGCGCATGCCCTCGGCGTAGGCCTTCTGGGTCATGAGCGAGCGGCGCACGTCGGGGTGGTGGGTGATGGTGACCCGCGGGGCGGCCTTGTCCAGGAACTCGGCCAGGTCCGGGCCCTGCACGCGCTCCTTGGCGTACTCGAGGGCGTTCAGGTAGCCGGTGGACAGGGTGGCGATGGCCTTGGTGCCGACCATCATCCGGGCGAACTCGATGATGCGGAACATCTGGCGGATGCCGTCGTGCTTCTCGCCGAGCAGCCAGCCCTTGGCCGGGTGCTTCGCGCCGAAGGTCATCTCGCAGGTGTTGGAGGCCTTGAGGCCCATCTTGTGCTCGACGTTGGTGGCGTAGACGCCGTTGCGCTCGCCCAGCTCGCCGGTCTCCCAGTCGAAGTCGTACTTCGGCACGATGAACAGGGAGAGGCCCTTGGTGCCCGGGCCGTGGCCCTCGGGGCGGGCCAGCACGAAGTGGATGATGTTCTCGGCCATGTCGTGCTCACCGGAGGTGATGAAGCGCTTCACGCCCTCGATGTGCCAGGTGCCGTCGGCCTGCTGGACGGCCTTGGTGCGGCCGGCGCCGACGTCCGAGCCCGCGTCGGGCTCGGTGAGCACCATGGTGGAGCCCCAGAGCTTGTCGGCCATCAGCTTGGCGATCTTGTGCTGCTCCTCGGTGCCCTCCTCGTGGAGCACGCCGGCGAAGGCCGGGCCGGAGGAGTACATCCACACCGCCGGGTTGGCGCCGAGCACCATCTCGGCGTAGGCCCAGATCAGCGAGTTCGGGGCGACCGTGCCGCCGATGGCCTCCGGGATGCCCAGGCGCCACCACTCGGCGTCCATGAAGGCCTGGTAGCTCTTCTTGAAGGTCTCGGGGATCGGAGCGGTGTTGGTCTCCGGGTCGAACACCGGCGGGTTGCGGTCGGCGTCGGCGAAGGAGGCGGCCAGCTCGTTCTCGGCCAGACGGGAGATCTCGGCGAGGATGCTCTTCGCCGTCTCCACGTCCATCTCCGCGAACGGCCCGGTGCCGTAGACCTCGTCGCGGCCGAGGACCTCGAAGAGGTTGAACTCCAGGTCGCGAAGGTTGGACTTGTAGTGGCCCATCACCATCTCCGGATCAGTCGTCGCGTCGGGTCGCGGTCGGTCGTTCGGTCAGTGCCGCGGCGGCGTACCGGGCAGTAGCCCTCATGATGCTACCCGCAGGTAACTTCGTTCAACCCCGGACCGCCCAAGTGTTGCGGAAGTCTCGATAGCCTGGGTCCCGTGTACGGATACGAGCAGCAGCAGGCGGCGCAGAATCCCTATCCGGAAGCCGCCCCGCCCTCGCTGGCGGACGCGATCCGGGGGTTCACCGGCGGGCAGATGACGATCGACGACTTCCAGTCGGTGTTCATCACGTCGAAGATCTACTGCCCGCGCGGCGAACGCCCCGGCTTCCTGGCCCTGCACAACACTCCGCAGCCGGTCATCCCGATGTTCAGCTCGCTCAAGGAGCTGCGCCGGTATGCCGGGAAGGACTCCAAGTACTTCACCGTCACCGGGGCCGAGGTGCTGGACCTGCTGCCCACCGGCTACGGCTTCGCCCTGGACATGGAGGGCGAGCACCGCATGGTCTTCGACGCGAAGGCCGTGGAACAGATGGTCGACTTCACCATGCGCCGCATGTACGGCTGAGCAGGGCCGCGTCCCGACGGGAATTAGTTGAAGCATCAACTTGCTTGTAGTTGATGCTTCAACTACCGTGGTTGGAGTCAAGGCAGTGAGGAGGACGCCATGCCCGCCGTGACCGTCGAGAACCCGTTGATCCTGCCGAAGGTCGACACTCCGGACCCGACCACCACCACGCCCCGCCCGGTGCTGGCCGTGGCCACCGCGCCCGAGGGCTACGAGGGCGAGGGCTTCCCGGTCCGCCGCGCCTTCGCCCGCATCAACACCAAGTTCCTGGACCCGTTCATCATGATGGACCAGATGGGCGAGGTGGAGTACGCGCCGGGCGAGCCCAAGGGCACGCCGTGGCACCCGCACCGCGGCTTCGAGACGGTGACCTACCTGATCGACGGTCAGTTCGTCCACCAGGACTCGACCGGCGGGGGCGGCTCCCTCGGCGGCGGCGACACCCAGTGGATGACGGCGGGGGCCGGCATCCTGCACATCGAGACCCCGCCCGAGGAGCTGGTCGTCTCCGGCGGCCTGTTCCACGGCCTGCAGCTGTGGGTGAACCTGCCGGCCAAGGCCAAGATGATCAACCCCAAGTACCAGGACATCCACGGCGGCAACGTCAAGCTGCTGACCACGCCGGACGGCGGCTCGATCCTGCGCCTGATCGCCGGCGAGCTGGCGGGCGTCCAGGGGCCGGGGGCCACGCACACGCCGATCACGATGATCCACGCCACCCTCAGCCCCGGCGCGCGGATCACCCTGCCCTGGCGGCGGGACTTCAACGCCCTGGTGTACGCGCTCAACGGCAACGGCACGGTGGGCGAGGAGAACCGCCCGTTCCACATGGGCCAGGCGGTGGTCTTCGGCGAGGGCGACAGCATCAGCGTCCAGGCCGACGCCAAGCAGGAGAGCCGCTCGCCCAACCTGGACGTGGTGATCCTGGGCGGTGAGCCGATCCGCGAGCCGGTCGCGCACTACGGGCCGTTCGTGATGAACAGCCACCGGGAACTGCAGCAGGCCATCGAGGACTTCAACTCGGGCCGCTTCGGCCAGATCCCGGCGGAGCACGCGTAAATCGCACAGCGCTGTCAGGGTCTTCCCATAGAGTGCTGTCCCAGAAGGCGGCCGTGGTGGAGCGGGGGGACGTGTCCTCGCCCGCGGCCGCAACTGGGGGTAGTACAGATGAAGTTCCGTTCCGCCGCGGCCGCCGCTGCCCTGGCCGCGTCGGTCGCCGGCCTGGCCGTCGTCGGCGCCGCGCCGGCGCAGGCCGCCACCAAGCACAGCTCGCACACCACCGAGGCCCTGCGCGGCTACTACACCAGCACCCGCTGGGCGAGCCACGTGGTGCGCAACTACCACGCCGGCTCCAAGAAGCTGCTGACCTTCCACGTCTCGCCGAACAAGCACGGCGAGTCGGCCGGCGTCGTGACCGAGGTGTTCTACCGCGGCCACTGGGTCAAGGCCACCGTGCACGACCCGTTCTGGGTCAAGCTCGACTCCCGCAGCAACGGGGCGATCGACTACGTCGGCTTCAAGGCCGCCCCGTACGTCTTCCGGGTGCACGTGGTCTACAACGGCGACCGGAGCACCAAGGGCAGCGTCTCCGGCTGGCAGTACTTCCGGGTGACCAAGTAACGGGCTACGCCCCGTCAGAAACCCCGGGCGTAGAGGGCCGTGGCATCGTCGCGGGCCTTGCCCCGGGGCCAGCGCTCGCACGCCGGGTCCGCGGCCTCCAACTCGCGGACCCGGCGCAACAGTTCCCGGGGCCCGCGCTGCTCGAGCAGGCGCAGCGCGTCCGGCCAGCCGCCCTGGTCGAAGCGTTCGACGAAGCGGCTCGCGCCGTCGGTCAGGGCCGCCGCCGCGCGCAGTTCGGTGAGCGGGACGGCCCCGGTCTCGGCCCGGTCCGCGGCCCGCGGCAGGGCGGCGGCGATCCACGGCCCGTGCTCGGTGTTGCGGGCTGCGCGCACCGCGAGGGCGTACTGCATGTGCAGCGCGGCCCGCTCCGGCGTGCCCGGTGCGGCGCCGTACACCTGGCGCCGCAGCCGCTCCCCGGCGGGGAAGGGCTGGTTGTCCCCGACGACCGTGCAGGCCCCGGCGCCCCGGTCCAGCACCAGGAGCGAATCGCCCAGCACCAGGTACTGCAGCGCACTGCCGTGCACCCGGGCGGCGACCACCATGGCGGCAGGGGTGTTGGGGTGCGCCAGGTCGCAGCGCGCCCCGTGCAGGGACGCGGTCTCCGCGATGGCGTCCGACAGGCACTGGGCCATGGTCCGGTCCGGCCGGTCCACGAGCCGCGCGAGCAGGTGGACGCCCAGCCGCCGCGCGTACCAGGCGGTGCCGTGCTGGCAACCGCTCTCCATGCCCGCGGGTGAACTCGCCCCGTCCAGCAGCACGAACGCCTCCGGCGCGGCCGCGACGAAGTCCTCGCTCACCCGGCCGGCGCGTGCCGTCTCGGCGGCGAACTCGACCAGCATGTACCCATTGTGACGGCAGGTCAGCTCCGCGTACCAGGGTCTCAGCCGAAGCGGCCGTTGACGTAATCCTCGGTGCGGGAGTCCTGGGGGCTGTGGAACATCGCGTCCGTGGGGCCGTGTTCGACGATGCCGCCGGGCCGGCCGGCCTCCGCGAGGAAGAAGGCGCACCGGTCCGACACCCGCGCCGCCTGCTGCATGTTGTGGGTGACGATGACGATGGTCACCTGGTCGGCCAGGCTCTGGATGGTCTCCTCCACCCGCCGGGTGGAGGTCGGGTCCAGGGCCGAGCAGGGCTCGTCCATCAGCAGCACCCGCGGACGCACGGCCAGCGAGCGGGCGATGCACAGCCGCTGCTGCTGGCCGCCGGAGAGCGCGCCGCCGGGCGAGCGCAGCCGGTCGCGGACCTCCGTCCACAGGCCCGCCCGGGTCAGGCACTCCTCGACGAGCGCGTCCTTGGTGGAGCGCGGCGCCCGCGTCCCGGTCAGCTTGAGCCCGGCCAGCACGTTGTCGTAAATGCTCATCGCCGGAAAGGGGTTGGGCTTCTGGAAGACCATCCCGATGTCCCGCCGGGCCTCGGTGATGCGCCGTTGCGGGGCGTAGACGTCCTCTCCGTCGAAAAGGACCTGGCCGGCCAGGGCAGCGCCGGGAACCATCTCGTGCATCCGGTTCAGCGTCCGCAGGAAGGTGGACTTGCCGCAGCCGGACGGGCCGATCAGGGCGGTCACCCGTCCCGCGGGCATGGTCAGCGAGACCCGGTCGAGCACCTTGTGGGTGCCGAACCAGGCGGAGACCTCGCGGGCGTCCAGCTCGGCGGGGCGCGGGCCCGCGCCCGGGACCGCGGGCAGCTGGGCGGTGGGGAGTTCCGCCGGGTCGGCGGGCAGCGCGGTGGTGAGTTCCGACGTCATGGTGCGGTGCCTCCTCGGCAGTTCAGAGCAGATTCGGGAGCAGGCGGGTGACCTGCTCGGCGACCTGCAGGCCGACGACGCCGACCAGCGGGGTGAACACGATCCAGGTCTGGTGGTGGCCCCAGCGGAACCAGCACCAGACCGCGGCCACGGAGGCCAGGGCCAGCGCCTGCAGCCACAGCACCAGCGCGAACCAGTGCGGAGCGCCGCCCGCCATCGGCTGCTCCTCCGCCGGGATGGAGTCGGCGGCGATGAACGCGGGCGGGGTGTCGGCCGGCTTGCCGGCCAGGTCGGCGTCGACCCGCAGCACGTGCTCCGGCAGGAAGGCGGGCCCACTGGCGGTGACCAGCACCAGGCGGCCCTGGCCGACGGCGGGCAGGGGCGGTGCGGGCTGTCCGGCGCGGCGGGAGTCGCGGACGGTGTAGCGGAAGACGCCCTGACCCGTCGTCACTTTCAGGGTGTCGCCGGGCCGCAGCCGGTCCAGCCCGCCGAAGGGGCCTCCGTAGGCGGCAGCCCGCCCCATGATCACGCTGACGCCGGACTGGCCCGGCAGCAGGGTGTCCCTGCGGTGGCCCGGGCCCTGGGCGAGGACATCGGACGACGTGCCCTCGAAGACGACCTGGTGCACCTTCAGCCGCGGAATGTCCAGCACCAGCAGCGGCGTCCCGGGGGCGATCAGCTTGCCGTCCGCGGTCTCCTGCTGGACCGGAGCGGTGCCCAGGGCCAGCGCGGCGCGCAGGTCGTCGAAGCCGGTGGCCTGCGCCGCGCGGTGCTGCAGCGGACTCAGCAGCACCAACTGGGCCGCGATGCCGAGCAGCAGGACCGAGAGGGCCAGCAGGGCGCCGCGGAGCAGGTACGGTGCCCGGGCCCTGAGCGGCTTCGCCCGGACGGCCGTCGGCGGCCGCTTCGGCGCCGCCGCGGTGGGGGCGGTGGGCGGGGTGAGGGTGGCGGTCATCGCTTCCTCCAGCGCGGGAACCGGCTCGGGAGCCGGCGCGGCACCCTGCGCGCGGGCAGGGAACGGATCGCGGCCGGGGCGGCGCGCGGCCGGGGCCGCCATCCGCCGGCCAGCGGCGCGACCAGGGCCGCGAGCAGACCCAGCCCGGCCCCGGCCGGGACGGCCCAGCGCAGCGGCACGGCGGGGTCGGCCGGGGTGGTGCCGGAGGCCGTGGTCTCCAGGTCCGGTGTGACCGCGGGCCGCGCGGCGGCGGACGAGGGCGACCCGACCGCAGGTGCACCGGCCGCACCACCGGAGGCACCCGTGGAGCCGGTGGCGCCCGAGCCGGTCGAACCGGCGCCGCCGCCCCCGCTGCCGCCGGTGGCGCCCGCCGAGGTCGAACCGGCGGCCGGGGTGGCGCGACCGGCGAAGGCGGACAGCTTCCGCGCGGCGGCGACGGCAACGGCCTTGAGCGAGGAGGGCAGCGGTGCGTAGCCGAGCGGCAGGTCGCCGAGTTCGACGCCCAGGGTCTGGCCCGCGCCCGCCGCGTACGCGAGCAGCGCCGCGTAGCTGGCACGTTCCGCCGGCTTGAGCCGGGCCGGGCGGACCGCCGCGTAGACCAGCATCGCGCCCGGGTAGGCAGCGGCGGCCGTGGTGTCGGGGGTGGTCTGCTGCAGGCCGTGGTCGGTGCTCGCATGGGTCGCCGCGGCGGTCAGCGAGGTCGTGCTGGGGGCGACGAACCTGCCTGCCGCATTCAGCAGTTGGGCGGTCTGGAGGCCGTAGCGGGCGGCGGAGGCGGCGTCGGTGACGACGATCTGGAAGCGGCTGCCGACGATCTGCGGGCCCGGTGAGGTCCACGCGGGCGGAACGGCGAGCGCGTCCCAGGTGGACTTCCACAGCTGGTCGCCGCGGCGGGCGTGCAGCGCTCCCGCGTGCATGTCGTCCACGTAGGGGTGGAAGTCGGTCATCGACTGGTTGGACGCCGTGCCCTGGACGCCCGGCGCGCCCCTGGACCACGGGTCGTTCTTCGGGTAGTCGTCGCGGTCCGTGGTGAACGCGGTGTGGGTCGGGTTCACGTCGGCGTTCGTCGCGTAGTACGGGTTGACCCGCATGCCCCACTCGTCGGGGATGCCGGCGAGGAAGCGCCGGGCCGCGGCGTCCGACTGGACATAGGCCCACAGCGCTCGGGCGGCGTCCGCGTGGCCGAGCGCCGTCATCAGGTCGGTGTCGGTGCTCGGGTTCTCCGCGATCGCCATCTGCCGGAACTCGGGGTTCAGCGCCAGGAAGTCGGGGTCGGTGACCAGGCCGGCGGGATTGTGCTGCGCCCAGGAGTACCCGGGCGCGACGGTGCCGCCACTGACCGCGCCCCAGGGCGAGTTGCGGTACGACTCGGTGAGCAGCTTGGCGACCAGACGCGGCGTCAGCTTCAGCTGCTGCACCAGCGTCCCCGCCCTCGCCTTCTCCTCCGGGGAGGCACCGGTGCTCGGCTGGCGCTCGATGTTGAAGCCGATGACCACGCCGGAGAGCGCCACCGGCGCGTACACCACGCTGTCGGCGGGTGCGGCGGTTCCTTCGTCCGCCCCCAGCGCCCGGCTGGTGAAGGCCAGTTCGGCCTGGCCGTTGCCGAGCTGGCCGCGGGCGTCCGCGTCACCGAGCTGCGTGTAGGAGTAGACGGTGCCGGTGTTGCACAGCTTCGCCTGCCAGCTCGTGATCGCTTCGGCGACCAGCTCGCTGCCGGTGGTCGCCTGCTCCTTCGCGCCGATGGCACAGGAGGTCTGCACCGGCTTGAAGTCCAGCTTCACCGCGACGCGGTTCTTCCAGTTGGTGGAGGAGACCGGCGATCCGGCGTTGACCAGGGTCTGGTCCTGGTACGGCTTGCCGTCCAGGTCCAGGTGCCCCTGCGGGACGATGACCAGCCAGCAGGAGCGGCCGGTGACCGTGCCGCCCTTCCTGATCGGGGCGCCGCAGCCGAGCTGCGGCGCCTCGTTGACGGTCTGGGTCTCGAAGATCTGCGTCCCGGTGCCGTCGGGGCTGGTCCGGGCGAAGTCCACCTCGTTGGTGGTGTTGTAGTTGTAGAGCTTGTTGTTCTGGGTGTTGCTGGAGATGACCTCGCCGTCCACGGACCGGAACGGCACCTCGCCGCCGAACATCATGCCCGCGCCGTAGGTGTCGTCCTGGCCGTAGTGGGACGGTGCGGCGCTGTAGGTGACCTGGCGGGTGTCGTCGTGGCCGTTGCCCGGCCAGGTGCCCCGGTTGGTGGTCGGCGAGGCGCCGAACTCGCACTGGGTGCGCGGCGGCCCGGGGTTCTCCTTGACGGTCCCGTCGTCGTCCCCCCAGCACTGCATGATCTGGACGAAGTCGGTGTCGAAGGCGGTCCCGGCGAAGCCGGTGCCCACGCCTCCGGTCCAACTCACGGTGATGGCCTGGTCGGTGAGCGACCTGGTCTGACTCACCGTGAACTTCATGGAAGCGAACTCGCCGCGTCCGGAGACCGTGACGGCGGAGTCCGTGGCGCCCGGGGACGCGGCGGCGGCGCCGGGGGCCGAGACGGCCACCAGCGCGGTGCTCGCCAGGGCTCCGGCCAGCGCGCCGACGGCCATCCGGGTGGCGATCCGGCGCAGGGCGCCGGGGCGACGGGCGGTCACTTGTCCTTCTCCTCATCGGACTTGGCGCCCACCAGCCGGGCGGTCAGCGCCGGGGCCAGGATCAGGGCGAGCAGGGTGACGGCCGCGAGCAGCATCAGCGTCTGCGTACCGGTCCAGCCGCCCGGGGCGTCCACCGCCACGGGCGAGGCCAGGACCGGTGTTCCGCCGCCGCTGGCACCGGAGTTGGCGCTGACCTGCTGGCCGGTGTCGGGATCCACCTTGCCGGTGCCGACGGTCGTGCCGGCGGCGCCGGTGGCCGAACCGCCGGCCCCGCCCGAGGTCCCCGCGGTGCCGCCGGTCCCGGTGGAGCCGGACCCGCCCGCGCTGCCGGCGCCGGCGGTCGCACCTCCCGCGGTGCCGCTGCCGCCGGTGCCGCTGCCGCCGGAGGAGGCGGAGCCGCCGCCGGTGCCGCTGCCGCCGGAACCGCTCCGGGCGCCGGGAGCGCCTCCGGTCGGAGTGGTGCACTGGGTGGACCCCTGCTTGTCGCAGGCGGCCGGCTGCGGGGCATCGGTGGCCAGCTTGTTGACGCCGCTGGCGGAGAAGGTCGGGTTGTTGCAGCCCTGGATGTTGATGTTCTGGGCCACCACGCCCGGGATCTTGCGGATCTGCTCGAAGCCCGCCTGGACCAGGTTGATCGGCAGCGGCGAGTACCCGAGGTTCGGCGCCTCCTGCTGCCCCTGGCACAGGAAGTAGTAGGAGAAGGCGCCCAGCGTCCGGCCCTTCGCGGTGGTGAAGGTCCCCTGAACCGCCAGCGGCAGGATCATGTAGGAGTAGCTGGACAGGATGTACGTCCGCGGGTCCCCGTCGCTGTACACGCCGTCGAGCTGCTGGGTGAGGTAGTCGGCCGAGCTCCGGTCGTTGTTGATCTGCGCCTTGAGCAGCGACACCGCCACGTTGTCCGGGGTGGGCTCGGTGTAGTAGCCGGCCCGATTGAGGATCTTGGCGACCGGGTAGTGCGCGTTGAGCGCGTAGGAGTAGTTGACGTAGCCGATCGCGCCCTCGCCGTAGCTCTGCGAGATGTAGCCGGCGACGCCCAGGTCGCCGGACTGGGCGATCATCCCGGTGGAGGTGGGGTAGTAGGAGGTCTCCCCGCAGGCGTTGGCCCGGCCGACCTTGGCGCAGTACGCCTGCCACAGCGCAGTCTGCTGCTTGGCCATCCACAGCGTGAACTGTGCGCTGGAGCCGGAGCCGTCGGAGCGGACCACCGGTACGACCTTCTCGTGCGGCAGTTGCAGACCGGGGTTGTCCGCCTTGATCGCCGGGTCGTCCCAGTAGGCGGCCGCACCGGTGAACACCTTGGTCAGCGCGGTCCCGGACAGGCGGAGGTCGGTGACCTGCCGTCCGCCGATGGTCAGGTGGTACATGAAGGCGGTACCGCCGGCCACGATCGGCATGTAGGCGTAGGTGCCGGCGGTGGGCTTCTCCGGGGCGGAGCCGTCGGTCGGGTTGGTCTGGAACGGGATGTCCGAGACGGCGAAGTCCTGCGTCCCGTTGAGGAACTGGTGCCGTCCGTCGGACGAGCCGGTGCCGGAGTAGTTGACCTGCATGCCGTACTGCTTGACGTCCCGGCGCCACTGGTCCACCGCGTTGTACGCCCAGGTGGAGCCGGCTCCGGAGACCGGTGTGTATCCGCCCGACGCGGAGGCGGGGGCGACGGCGAACCCTCCCAGCAGCAATGCCGGGAGCAGGACGCCCAGGATGCGACGGAACATCAGTTGGCCTCTGCGGTGGTCGGATCGGGCTCGGTACGGGTCGCCGGCTCGGCGGCGGTCGGTGCGGGTTCCCCGGTGGCCCGAGGGGTGGCCGGGTCGGCGGCCACGTCGGAGTCCCGGTGGGCGCGGGTGAACCGCTCCGCGTCCCGGCGGGAGGCGCGCGCGGCCCGGCGGAGCTGACGGGCGCTCAACTGGCCGGCACCGCGGCCCCCGAGGGCGCGCGCGGTGGCGAACAGCACCAGGACCAGGGCCATCAGCACGACGGCGGTGCCGAAGGCGCGGGAGACCATCGCCGGTTCCGGCGATTTGACGAAGGTGAACACCGCCAGCGGCAGCGACATCATCGGTCCGCTGGTCGGATCGGCGTTCAGCGCGGCGGTGGCGCCGGCCGTGAGCAGCACCGGCGAGGTCTCGCCGATGCCGCGCGCGGTGCCCAGGATGACGGCGGTGGCCAGACCCGAGCGGGAGGTCGGCAGGATGACGTGCCACACCGTGCGCCAGCGCGGCGCGCCGAGCGCCTCGGCGGCCTCGGTGAGGTTGCCCGGCACCAGGCGCAGCACCACGTCGGAGGCGCGGATGACGATCGGGAGCATCATCACGCTGATCGCCAGCCCCGCCGCCAGGCCGGACTTCTCGAAGTGCAGGATGAGGATCCAGGTGGCGTAGACGAACAGGCCCGCGACGATGGAGGGCAGCGCGGTCATCGCCTCGACGATGGTCCGCACGAAACGCGAGAAGCGGCCGCGCACCTGGCCGAGGTAGACGGCGCAGCAGATGCCGAGCGGGATGGTGACCGCCAGGGCGATCGCGATCTGCACCAGGGTGCCGACGACCGCGTGCTTGATGCCCCCGACCGTCAACGGGTCCAGCGGGCCCGCGTTCTGCATGTCCTGGCTGAAGAAGTTGAGGTGCGGCAGCGCGTGCCAGCCCTTGACCACGGTGAAGCCGATGACGAGCACCAGCGCGCCGAAGAGCAGCACGGCCGCCGAGCCGAGCACCACGGTGACCAGTCGGTCCCGGACCGCCGGGCCGGTCTCCTCGAGGGAGACCAGCAGCGCGTACACGGCCAGGAAGACCGCGTAGGCGACCACGACGAAGCCGATCGCGCCGGTGAACGGGGCGAGTTCACCGAAGAGCAGCGCGGCGGTGCTCAGCCCGGCGGCGGCCGCACCGGCCAGCGCGAGCCGGTCCTCGCGGCGCGCGCCGCCGAGCCGGCGACGCTCCTGGGGTTCCTCCGCGTCGGCCGGGTCCTCCGGACGCGGGACCACGGTGGTCCGCGGCCGCTCGTCCTCCGCGTCCACCGCCTTGTCCAGCAGAACGGTCATGGCTCAGCCCTCACTCTGCGCGCCCGAGCGGGACCGCGCGACGATCGAGGAAGCGGTGAAGTTGACCACCAGGGTCAGCAGGAACAGCGCCAGTCCGGCCGCCATCAGGGCGGACATGCCGAAGTCCGAGGAGTCGCCGTAGTGCAGGGCGATCAGCGAGGAGACCGAGTTGGAGCCGGTCTGCAGAACGTGGGGCTGGATCTGGAAGACCGGCGAGATGATCAGGTAGACCGCGATGGTCTCGCCGAGGGCCCGGCCCAGGCCCAGCATGGTGCCGCCGATGATCCCGCCGGTGCCGAAGGGCAGTACCACCGAGCGGATCATGCCCCAGCGGGTGGAGCCCAGCGCGTAGGCGCCCTCGCGCTCGCCGATCGGAGCCCGGGTGAAGACCTCGCGCATCACCGAGCACTGGATCGGCGCCACCATCATCGCCACGACGATGCCGGCGATGAACGAACTCGCCGTGTAGACGCTCTGACTCGCCAGCGGCTGCCCGGGCTCCGCCCCGTCGACATGGAAGAGGGGGATGAAGCCGAACCAGGTGGAGATCCACCGCGATAGCCCGATGACCTGTCCTTGCAGGAAGAAGAGACCCCACAGGCCGTAGACCACCGAGGGCACCGCCGCCATCAGGTCCACCAGCGCGATCAGCCAGCGGCGCAGCCGCGGCGGCGCGACCTCGGAGATGAACAGGGCCGTGCCGAGGGCCAGCGGCACCGAGACGCAGACGGCCACCGCCGCGATCAACAGGGTTCCGGTGAGCACGGCGGCGATGCCGAAGTTGTGGACGTCCGGCTGCCACTGCTCGGTGGTCAGGAACCGGAAGCCGGTGACCTTGAGCGCCTGCGTGGCGCGCAGCAGCAGGAACAGGCCGACGGCCGCCATGATGCCGAGCACGGCGACTCCGGAGCTGCGCAGCACGCCGCGGAACACGCGGTCGCCCCCGCCGACCAGGTGGGTCAGCTTGCGGGGGGCGTCCACGGGAAGCGGGACGGCGGAGCCTTCAGGGATGGTCAACGTCCCTTGGTTCCTTCCCTGACGAGTGTTCGAACGCAATCACCGCAGAGCGTGGGGGAGGCGAATTGCGGTTCGCCTCCGCCCACCCTGAACGGACGGTGAACTTCTTCGAGCTTTTGTGAAGGGCGGCGGGTCGCCGTGCCGACGGGCCGTCAGGCCAGCTGCCACACCGCGACCTTGACGACGACCCGCCGACAGGCGGTAGCAGCCTCCGCCACCGCCCGCCCGGCCGAGCCTGCGGGGTGCGGACCGTTCCCCGCACAGATCGCCGCGCGCGGAGGAGGCCGCCCCCGCGCAGGCTGGGGGCGGCCTCGATCAGTGGTCCGTCAAGTGCGCAGCGATCACACGGACTTGACGGTCACCCAGCGGCTGGTCGCGTTCAGCACGCTGTTGCCCGAGTAGGCGATGCGCAGCTTGTGCGTGCCCCTGCCCAGCCGGGCCACGGTCACGACCGCCTTGCCGCCCACGACCTTGGCGAAGCCGACGCGCTTGCGGCCGTCGTACACCGACACCCAGCCGCTGACGCTCGCGTGCGGCGAGGACAGGGCGACCGTGATCCGCGAGGTCCTGGTGTGGCCGACCCGGGTGGGGAAGGAGATCCGCTCCGCCGGGGTGGCCTTCACGATGGTGAAGCCGACCCGGGTGGTGGACGCCTGGTTCTGGGCGTCGCCCAGGTACTTCAGCGTGAAGGAGTGCCAGCCCGGCTGGTAGGCCGGGTTGAGGAAGTTGACGACCGCCACGCCCTTGACCAGGGTGCCGGAGCCCACCACCCGCGCACCGTCGAGCAGCTGCACCTGACCGGTCGGCACGGCCTGGCCCGCGGGGACGACCTTGGCCGTGATGCGCTCGTTGTAGCCGTAGGCGACGTTGGCCGGGCGGGAGTAGCTGATCGCGGTTGCCGCCTTGGCGGTGACCGCCACCTTGACCGTGGTCGCGTCCGCCGTGCCGACGATGTTCGCCGCCTGGACGGTCACCGTGTAGCTGCCGCTCGCCAGCCCGGACCAGGTGAGGGCGTTCTTTCCGGCCAGGATGTCCTTGTTGCTCAGCACGTTCCCGGAGGCGTCCTTGAGCGGCTTGCCGTCCGGACCCGTGACGGTGACCCAGTAGTCGCTGGGCGCGGTCGCGGAGCCGGCGGACCAGCTGACGCCGAGGCTTCCGTTGCCCGCCGAGGTGCTGACGTGGGCCGCGGCCGGGGTGGCGAGCTGCAGGGAGGAGTCCTCCAGACCGCCGGGCTTGGTGTGGCTGCTGGTCAGGTCGCCGTTGTAGGAGACGTTCTGGAAGCCGTACTTGGCGATGTCGGCCTGCGCCGCCGCGGAGTCCAGCAGCGCGACGTGGCTGCCCGAGGTGACGAAGTAGTCGTACAGGGACTGCTTGAAGAAGGCGCTCGCCGGGTTGATCTCCCGGGTGGCGACGACGTTGTAGACGTCGCGGCCGAAGGTGGAGTTGCTGTAGAAGGCCGGGACCGTCTGCCACACGCCCTGGGCGTCCTTGGTGGCGGCGAACTCGAAGTCCGTGCCGGAGGCGCCGGAGACGGTGCTGTCCAGGTCGATCTGACCGAGCGTCAGGCCCAGGGAGACGGCCTGCGAGGTCTGGTCGACGCCGGCCGAGACGTTGTTGAGCTGGGCGATCCAGGAGGCGGCCGAGAAGGGCGCGATGACGCCGTCGGCGACCTGGTCGTTGTTGCTCGCGTCCTTCGTGATCAGGGCGTTGCCGTGGTTCTCCTCGACGATCTGCTTCGCGTCGGTGATCCAGGTGACGTCCGACTCGGTCAGGCCGATCGCGGAGAGGAAGAACTTCCGGGTGCCCGAGCCGGCCTGCGGCAGGTACGGGGTGACCGGGTGGCCGTCGAGGGAGGTGATGGTGTGGTTGTAGATCCCCTGCAGCTGCGCCTTGGAGAGCTGCTGCAGCCAGGAGCCCTTGGCGACGTAGTCCACCGCGTCACGGGCGAAGGGGATGAAGGTGAGCGAGGTGCCCGAGGCGCCGGGACCGCCGGAGGAGCGGGCGAAGTCGACCTGCCCGCCGATCTTGACCGGGCTCGCGGCGGCGTTGCCGAACGCGGAGTCCGTCAGCGAGTCCGTCAGCGCCTTGCGGCCGTCACCGGACCCGTTCGGGCGGGCGAAGGCGACCCCGCCGGGCCGGGTGGTGATGGTGGCCGTCCCCGTCGCGTTCCAGGAGGCCAGGGCGGGACCGCCGGTGCGCTGCACGTCGGCGGCGAGGGCGTTGAGCACGTCCTGGGTGGTGTCGGACCCGACGCCGACCAGCTGGCCGGAGGCCGCGCCGGAGGCGGGATCGGCATGGGCGGTGCCGACCGAGACCAGGCTGCCCCCGGCGAGGGCGGCGGTGACGACCGCGGCCGCAAGGGCGGTGGAGCGCTTCGCGCGCATACGAGTCTCCTGCTCGCTTGATGGGTGTGAGCGAGACGAGCGGGAGACGGTGGAGCTGATGGAGACGACGTGCGAGTCACCCGCTGCGTGCCGGGAGACGATTGAAGGTGGGGCCGATGTGGTCGGCGCCTACACCGAATGAACACATCTCGAACGCCTGTCGGCCACTGGACCCAGTGTCATGACGGGGCGTCAGGGACACGGGCGGCCACCGGGCGCGGTTCGGCCGACTCGGCGGACTCGACCCGTTGCCCGACTCGGCGATTCAGGTCGCTTCGGGCCGGTTCAGGCCGACTCGGGGTAGCTGACCGAGAGGTCGGCCCAGTCGAGCGCGGTGACGACCGCGTGCCGCAGGGCCTCGGCGCTCCAGTGCGTGTCGAACTCCAGCGGCAGGACCGGGGAGACCTCTTCGAGGGTCTGGATGATCGGGGCGTGCGAGACGGCCTGGTCGACCAGCAGCACGACCGGCTTGCGCAGGGCGGTGGCCCAGCCCAGCTCCATGCCCACGCCGGCGGAGAGCGGGGAGCCGATGTACGCGAAAGCGAGGTCCGCGGACTGCATGGCGCGGAACGCGCTCGGCACGCGGGTGCCGGTGCCCATGCCCCGGGTGACCCACACGTCGTCATGGTGTGCGCTGAACACGCTGACGCCGGCGTCGAGAAGGGCCTCCCGCATGGCGGTCACCCGCCCACGCAGGGCGAGGCTGAACACGCCGTCGGCAGGTCCGGTGAGTCGGAGCGAGGGAGCCGCGAGGAACACGCGCAGGTTCCGTCGGGCATCGGCGGCGACAAGGTCGTGATCGGAAAGCAGCTCGCTCATGATCGACTCCACAGGGCAGTTGACCGCGTGACATCAAATCCCGTAGCTTCCCGGGTACTTGTATCCGCGCGGTCTTGAGATTTGGAGGATCAGGCTGCTGGCGCCAGCGGCCCTCGGGGGGATGACTCCATGGTGCAGGGGCGTACGGATGTGCGTCCACGGGCACTCAGTGACATCTAGTTGCCGCCCATCGACATCTTGCCCTCCATGCCCGTGGGTGCCGACCGCTCCAACCAGCCGAGCTGCGCCGCCTTGACTCCCGCCTCGAAGCGGCTGTCAGCGCCCAACTCGCGCATGATGGCGGCGATGTGACGCCGGCAGGTGCGCACGGACATGCCGAGCCGACGCGCGACGAGCTCGTCCTTCAGGCCTTGCGCCAGCAGTTGGACGATCGAGCGCTGCAGGTCGTCGGAAGCGTCCTGGTAGCCCGGCCCCTCCGGAACGAAAGGCGTTGCCGAACTCCAGAACTGGTCGAACAGGGCGCACAGGAATGCGACGAGGACGGGTTCGCGCACCATGACGGCCCCGGGAACCTGTCCCGGCACCTGCCACTTGGGAATGAAGACGACTTCCCGGTCGAAGATCAGCATGCGCTCGGCCAGCTGGTCGGCCGTGCGCACCTGGGCTCCGGCTTCCGTGATCGCCGACACGTAGGCCCGCACCCCGAGCAACGAGCGGGTGGTGTGCTGATAGAGGACACGCATACGAACGCCGCGATTGATCGCGGCAAGCTCCTGGGGCAGCACCTTCTTGAGAGCTTCCGGATCCCGCTGCCCGCCCGGCTGAACCGTCATCAACTCCTTCGTGCAGGTATTGACGGCCTGATTGATCAGAAGCTGGACGTCCTTCGGATCAGCGATCACCTCCAGTGCCCGACTCACCGCGACCGAGTCGCTGCCCTGCCTGCTGAGGTAGGCGGGGAGGAGTTGCAGAAGGCGCTCGCGGATCGTGTCGGCGGAATCCCGATAGCTGCGGATGGCCGCCTCAAGCGGTTCCACCAGACGGGCAGCGGCGAGATCCGGGCTGACCGCCAGGTAGCCGCCGACATGGGCCGAGGACGGCGTGAGCAGGTGGTGAGCCGCCAAATCCCGGATACATCGCTCGACTTCTGCTTCGGGCAAGGCCGTTTCTTTGGCAACATATGCGGCCTCAGCATTACCACTGCCGAGAATGGACATGTACACAGCTACTGCGGCGGACGAGAGGGCGGACGGCAGTTGCAGTTCGGGGTCCGAAGGTATGTCCATTTTTGCCCGAAATCCCCTCTGACCAGCAGATGCTGACCACTTGTTGCCACTGCGAATCGCTGGGTCCAGACGCCCCAACAGGTCATTGTGGTACAGGTCTGCCCAAGAAGACTCGTCGGTTTCGCACCTGAAAGGAGCGGTGACATGCGCAAGGTACACCGTCTCATCCGTATTGCGGCGCTTGCTGCACTCGTCGCGACGGGCCTCGTGTGCGTCGGCTCCGGTGCGGCCTCGGCAGCCACACCGGCACACGTGGTTTCACCGGCTGACACGACCTGGACCGCCTGAGCCTGTTCGCGGTCCCCGCAGCCCTGAGTTCAGAGCCCGCCCGCCCGCGCCTCCCGGCAGCACGCCGGACGGACTCGGGCGGGCTCTGAACGCGTGTCAGCCTTCCCGCTTCTTCGGGCGCCACACCACCAGCGCAGCGCTCTGCTGCACCTGCTGATAGGGCACCAGATCCCTCCGGTACGAGGCGTGCACGGCGGCGGCTGCCGCGTCCGCCGCGGCGGTGAGTTCGGCGACGCGGGCCTGGAGGGCGGCGACCTGGTTCTCGAGTTCGATGATGCGCTTGATGCCCGCCAGGTTGATCCCCTCCTCCTGGGAGAGGCGCTGCACCTCGCGCAGCTGCTCGATGTCCCGTGCCGAGTACCGACGGCCGCGGCCGGCCGTGCGGTCCGGGGAGACGAGCCCCAACCGGTCGTACTGGCGCAGGGTCTGCGGGTGCAGACCGCTCAGCTCCGCCGCGACCGAGATGACGTAGACGGGTGTGTGCTCCGTCAACTCGTAGGGCATCCGGGGCCCTCGGCCCTGGTTGCCGCCGTTGCCGCCGTCCATCGCCTCAGTCCTCCTCCGCCGCCTTGAACAAGGCCGCCCGCGGGTCGTCCGCCGCGGTCGCCTCGCGGTACTTCTCCAACAAGTCCTGTGCTTCCCCGGGCAGTTCCGAGGGAACCGCGACCTCCACGGTCACCAGCAGGTCGCCGCGCGTACCGTCCTTGCGGACGGCGCCCTTGCCGCGCGCCCGCATGGTGCGGCCGTTGGCCGTGCCCGGCGGGATCCGCAGAGTGACCGGCTGGCCGTTCAGCGTCGGAACGCGGATCTCGCCGCCCAGCGCCGCCTCCGGGAAGGAGACCGGGACCGTCACCGTCAGATTGTCGCCCTTCCGCCCGAACACGGGGTGGGGCTGCACATGCACGGTGACGTAGAGGTCGCCCGGCTGGCCGCCGCGCTCGCCCTGCGCGCCCTTGCCCTTGAGCCGGATCCGCTGGTCGTCGGAGACGCCCGCGGGGATGCGGACCTGCATGGTCCGCGCCGAGGTGGCGCGCCCGCTGCCGTGGCAGACCTCGCAGGGGTCGTCCACGATCAGGCCGCGGCCCTTGCAGTCCCGGCACGGCTCGGACAGCGCGAACGTGCCCTGGCCGCGCGAGACATGACCGGTGCCGACGCAGGTCGGGCAGACCCGGGGCGTCGTCCCCGCCTTGGCGCCGGTCCCGGCACAGGCCTTGCAGGCCGCCTGCGAGGTCATCCGGATCGGGACGGTCGCGCCCTCCACCGCCTCGACGAAGCTGAGGGTGACCTCTGACTCGACGTCAGCACCCCGCCGCGGCTGGGTGGTCGTCCGGCCGCCGCGGTTGAACAGGCCGCCGAAGACGTCGCCGATGCCGCCGCCGAAGCCCCCGCCGGAACCGGTCTGGGCGCCGCCGAAGAGGTCGCCCAGGTCGAAGCCGCCGAAGTTGCCGCCCGCACCGCCGCGGAAACCGCCGTTGGCGAAGAGGGCGCGGGCCTCGTCGTACTCCTTGCGCCGCTTGGGGTCGGCCAGGACGTCATTGGCCTCGGAGATCTCCTTGAAGCGCTCCTCGGCCGCCTTGTCGCCCTTGTTGGCGTCCGGGTGGAACTCCCGGGCCAGCTTGCGGTAGGCCTTCTTGATCTCCGCGGTGGAGGCGTCCTTCGGCACGCCGAGAACCTTGTAGTAGTCCTTCTCGACGAAGTCCTTGCCGCTCATCCAACCCTCCGTTCCGCTTCCCCGTGCCGGGGGCCGGCCGCGGCTGCCTCGAGCAGCTCGCGACCGGCCCCCGCCCGATCAGTCCTCGGCGTCAACGTCGTCCTTGTCGGACTCCTCCGCGGCCCCGGCACTCGAACCGCCCGGCTCCGGCTCCGCCACGGCGACGCGCGCCGGGCGGATGATCCGCTCGCCGATCTTGTAGCCCGGCTGCAGGATCTGCACGCACGTGGTCTCGTCCACGTCGGACGAGTAGCTGTGCATCAGCGCCTCGTGCAGCTGCGGGTCGAAGGGCTCGCCCTGCTTGCCGAACTGCTGCAGACCCAGCTTGGCGACGACCGTCTCCAGCGACTCGCCGACGGACTTGAATCCGCCCACCAGCTCGTCGTGGTCGCGGGCGCGGCCGATGTCGTCGAGCACCGGGAGCAGGTTCTCCAGGATCGCGGCGACCGCGATCTCCCGGACCGTCACCCGGTCGCGCTCGACGCGCTTGCGGTAGTTCTGGTACTCCGCCTGGAGCCGCTGCAGGTCGGCCGTGCGCTCGGCGAGCTGCTTGCGCAGCTCTGACGCCTCGTCAGCGCCCTTGCCGCCCTTGGCATCCGCCTTCTCCTCGGCGGCGGGGGCCTCCGCGGCCGCCTTGCCGGCGGCCTTGGAGTCGGACTTCTCGTCCCCGGCCTTGCCGGAAGCGGCGCGGGGCTCCTTGGCGTCGCCCTGCGTCTCCTCCGTCGTCACTGGGCACCGCCCTCGCGCTTCTCGTCGTCGACGATCTCGGCGTCCACCACGTCGTCGTCGGCGGCCTCGGCGTTCGGGGCACCGGCCCCGGCGGCCGCGGCACCCTCGCCGGCCTGGGCGTAGAGCGCCTGGCCGAGCTTCTGGGAGACCGTGGAGAGCTTCTCGGTGGCCTCGCGGATGGCCGCGGAGTCCTCGCCCTTCAGCTTCTCCTTGAGCTCGTCGACCGCGGCGGTGACCTCGGTCTTGATCTCGGCCGGAACCTTGTCCTCGTTGTCCTTGAGGAACTTCTCGGTCGTGTAGACGAGCTGCTCGCCGGTGTTGCGGGTCTCGGCGGCCTCGCGGCGGCGGTGGTCCTCCTCCGCGAACTGCTCGGCCTCGCGCATCATCCGCTCGATGTCCTCCTTGGGGAGGGCCGAGCCGCCGGTGACGGCCATGCGCTGCTCCTTGCCGGTACCGAGGTCCTTGGCGGAGACGTGCATGATGCCGTTGGCGTCGATGTCGAAGGTGACCTCGATCTGCGGAACGCCGCGCGGCGCCGGGGGCAGGCCGGTCAGCTCGAACATGCCGAGCTTCTTGTTGTAGGCCGCGATCTCGCGCTCGCCCTGGTAGACCTGGATCTGCACGGACGGCTGGTTGTCCTCGGCCGTGGTGAAGATCTCGGAGCGCTTGGTCGGGATCGTGGTGTTGCGCTCGATCAGCTTGGTCATGATGCCGCCCTTGGTCTCGATACCGAGGGACAGCGGGGTGACGTCCAGCAGCAGGACGTCCTTGACCTCGCCCTTGAGCACACCGGCCTGGAGGGACGCGCCGATGGCGACGACCTCGTCCGGGTTCACGCCCTTGTTGGGCTCCTTGCCGCCGGTCAGCTCGCGCACCAGCTCGGCCACGGCCGGCATCCGGGTCGAGCCGCCGACCAGGACCACGTGGTCGATCTCGGACAGCTGGATGCCGGCGTCCTTGATGACGTTGTGGAACGGGGTCTTGCAGCGCTCCAGCAGGTCCGCGGTCAGCTGCTGGAACTGCGAGCGCGTCAGCTTCTCGTCCAGGTGCAGCGGGCCCTCGGCGGAGGCGGTGATGTAGGGCAGGTTGATCGTGGTCTCGGTGGACGAGGAGAGCTCGATCTTCGCCTTCTCCGCGGCCTCGCGCAGACGCTGCAGCGCCATCTTGTCCTTGGACAGGTCGACGCCGTGGCCGTTCTGGAACTGCTTGACCAGGTGGTCGACGACGCGCTGGTCCCAGTCGTCACCACCGAGGTGGTTGTCGCCGTTGGTGGCCTTGACCTCGACCACGCCGTCGCCGATCTCCAGCAGCGACACGTCGAAGGTGCCGCCGCCGAGGTCGAAGACCAGGATGGTCTGGTCGTCCTTGTCCAGGCCGTAGGCCAGGGCGGCCGCGGTCGGCTCGTTGACGATGCGCAGGACGTTGAGGCCCGCGATCTCGCCGGCCTCCTTGGTGGCCTGGCGCTCGGAGTCGTTGAAGTACGCCGGGACGGTGATCACCGCGTCGGTGACCTTCTCGCCCAGGTACGCCTCGGCGTCCCGCTTGAGCTTCTGCAGGATGAAGGCGGAGATCTGCTGCGGCGTGAAGTCCTTGCCGTCGATGCCGACCTTCCAGTCGGTGCCCATGTGGCGCTTGACGGAGCGGATGGTCCGGTCGACGTTGGTGACAGCCTGACGCTTGGCCACCTCGCCGACGAGGACCTCGCCGTTCTTGGCGAAGGCGACGACGGACGGCGTGGTCCGGGCGCCCTCGGCGTTGGTGATGACGGTGGGCTCACCGCCTTCGAGGACGCTGACGACAGAGTTCGTCGTACCGAGGTCGATTCCGACCGCACGAGCCATCGTTGGAACCCTCCCAAGGGAATGGAGCCGGGAAGTTGAGCTGAACAGACTCAAGAGTGCCTGACGATCGTCATGGCGTCAACAGACTTGAGCGAGCACGGCTCAAGTTTCTGCCGAACAGGGGAAGCAGCACCCCGATGACCTATCTCACCCGCGCCCGGACTGGGTAAGCGGTACCCGACTGGATACCCTCAGTGGGAAAACAGATAAGTTACCCCTGAGTACGCGTTGCTCCGCTTGGCCTTCGAGGAGCCCCCATGCAACTGACCGCGATCATCGTGTCGCTGGTTCTCGCCGTGGTCGGCGTGGCGCTGTTCGCGCGCGCGATCGCGCAGATCTACGGCTTCGTGCGGCTGGGGCAGAAGCTGCCGGCCGGCGCGCGCAACGACAACTGGCAGCAGCGGACGCTGACCGTGGTCCGCGAGTTCCTCGGGCACACCCGGATGAACCAGTGGGGCATCATCGGCTTCGCCCACTGGTTCGTCGCGGTGGGCTTCTTCTCCCTGGTGCTCACCCTGGTCAACGCGTTCGGGCAGCTCTTCGACGCCAGCTTCGCGCTGCCGGTCATCGGGCACTGGACGGTCTGGAACGTCTTCGTCGAGCTGGTCGGCACGCTGACCACGCTGGGCATCCTGACCCTCATCGTGATCCGCCAGCTGAGCAAGCCGGGCCGTCCCGGCCGCAAGTCCCGCTTCGCCGGCTCCAACATGGGCCAGGCGTACTTCGTCGAGAGCGTCATCCTGATCATCGGCCTGGCGATCATGTCGCTGCGCGGCCTGGAGGGCGCCCTGGCGGGCCTCGACCATTACGAGGCCAGCTACCTGATCTCCTACCCCCTGGTGAAGGCCTTCTCGGGCGCGTCCGTGACGACGCTGCAGAACATGATCTACCTGACCGCCATGGTCAAGATCGCGACCTCCTTCATCTGGATGATCACCGTCTCGCTCAAGACGGACATGGGCGTCGCCTGGCACCGCTTCCTGGCCTTCCCCAACATCTGGTTCAAGCGCAACGCCACCGGCGAGGTCGCCCTGGGCGCACTGCTGCCGATGCACAGCAACGGGCAGCCGATCGACTTCGAGGACCCGGCCGACGACGCCGTCTTCGGCGTCTCCCAGGTCGAGGAGTTCTCCTGGAAGGGCATCCTCGACTTCTCCACCTGCACCGAGTGCGGCCGCTGCCAGTCGCAGTGCCCGGCCTGGAACACCGGCAAGCCGCTCTCGCCCAAGCTGCTGATCATGAACCTGCGGGACCACGCCTACAAGAAGGCCCCGTACCTGCTCGCGGGTGAGGACAAGTCGGGCGTCCCGGCCGGGGCCGCCACGGAGGCCGAGCGCCCGCTGGTCGGCACCGCCGAGGAGCACGGCGTCATCGACCCCGACGTGCTGTGGTCCTGCACCACGTGCGGCGCCTGCGTCGAGCAGTGCCCGGTGGACATCGAGCACATCGACCACATCGTCGACATGCGCCGCTACCAGGTGATGATCGAGAGCAACTTCCCGACCGAGGCCGGGACCATGCTCAAGAACCTGGAGAACAAGGGCAACCCCTGGGGCATGGCCACCAAGGCCCGCCTCGACTGGGTCAAGGAGCTCAAGAAGGAGACCGGCATCGAGGTCCCGGTCATCGGCGAGGACATCGACCCCGCCGAGGTCGAGTACCTCTACTGGGTCGGCTGCGCCGGCGCCCTGGAGGACCGGGCCAAGAAGACCACCAAGGCCTTCGCCGAGCTGCTGCACACCGCGGGCGTGAAGTTCGCGATCCTCGGCAAGGAGGAGTCCTGCACCGGTGACTCCGCCCGCCGCCTGGGCAACGAGTTCCTGTTCCAGATGCTCGGCGCGCAGAACGTCGAGACGCTGAACACCGTGCTGGAGGACGCCCCGGTCAAGCGGATCGTGGCCACCTGCCCGCACTGCTTCAACACGCTCGCCAACGAGTACCCGCAGCTGGGCGGCCACTTCGAGGTCATCCACCACACCCAGCTGCTGCAGCACCTGATCGACGAGGGCAAGCTCGTCCCGGTCAACCCGGTCGAGGGCCTGATCACCTACCACGACCCCTGCTACCTGGGCCGCCACAACAAGGTCTACACGCCCCCGCGCGAGATCATCGGGAAGGTGCCCGGGCTGCGCAACGAGGAGATGCACCGCCACAAGGAGCGCGGCTTCTGCTGCGGCGCCGGCGGCGCGCGCATGTGGATGGAGGAGCGCATCGGCAAGCGCATCAACGCCGAGCGCGTGGACGAGGCGCTGTCGCTCAACCCCGACATCGTCTCCACGGCCTGCCCGTTCTGCCTGGTGATGCTCTCCGACTCGGTCAACGGCAAGAAGAACGAGGGCGCCGCCAAGGAGTCGCTGCGGGTGGTGGACGTGGCCCAGCTGCTGCTGGACTCCGTCAAGGCCAGCCCGGTCGCCGAGGAGCAGGCGGAGCCGGTGGGCTCCTGACGCGAGGTCACGGTGCCCCCCTGCGCGCCCGCGCAGGGGGGCACCGTGCTGTTCGCCGGAGGCGCCGTGCTGTCCCCGTCCGGGGCGACCCTGAGTTCCCCTGAACCTGCGCCCCACCCCCGCCCGCGTCGGCACGGCCGCGTGGGCGCTCGGGTACGGTCGCTCTGTGCACCCCGCAGGATCAGACGCAGGTTCAGAGCAGCAGCGCGACGACGAGCCCGGCTGGACCCGGCCCGACCCCATAGTCCAGGAGCACGTCACCACCTACCGCGCCGGGCAGCCCCACCCCGAGGTGGGGCCCGAGCGGCTGGCCTGGCGCGACCTGCTCGTCGGGATCTACCGGCAGCCGACCCGCACCTTCGCGCAGATGCGCCCGCACCGGCTCTGGGCTCCCGCGCTCGTCGTGTCCGCCGTCTACGGCCTGCTCGCCGCCTTCGCGCTGCCGGACGCCCGCTCCGCGGTGCTGGACAGCAGCTTCGGCGTGGCGCTGACGGCCTTGCTGAGCAGTGCCGTCGTGTTCTGCGGGGCCGGGGTGGTGCTCGGTTCCGTCACCTTCGCGCTGTCCCGCCAACTCGGCGGGGACGGGGCCTGGGCGCCGACGGTCGGGCTCTCCATGCTGATCGGCTGGCTGACCGACGCTCCCCGACTGCTCTTCGCCGTCTTCCTCGGCACCGGCAACGGACTGGTGCAGCTGCTGGGTTGGGCCACCTGGCTGCTGACCGCCTGGCTGCTCAGCGCGATGCTGCGGCAGCTGCACGACCTCCCGTGGGGCAAGGCCGCCGCGGCAGCGTCCCTGCAGTTGATCGTCCTGCTGGTGCTGATCAAACTCCCCACGCTCGGCTAGCGGACCGGCTGGGGCACTATGGGTGCCGTACGCACCGGCGCAGCCCAGTCTGGAGTTCCTCGCATGTCGCTCCCCAGCACGTCCACCCAGGTCACCTTCCCCGCCGGGGAGGTGACCGGCCGCTCCCAGGTGCTCGCCTGCGTCGAGCTGCCGGAGGGGCGCTGGGGCGTCGTCACCGCCTCGACCCCCTTCCACCCGCTCGACCACACCTGGCCCGACCAGCCCGCCGACAGCGGCACTCTGGCGGACCGTCAGCTGCTCGACTGCGTCACCGGCGGAGTGAGCCCGGAGGGCGAACTGTTCCTCGGCACGGACATCCCGGTGCGGCGCGGCGAGGAGGGCTGGGCGTGGCTGGTCGTCCACGTCCTGGCCGAGCCGGTCCCGGTCGGAGCGGAGGTCGAGCTGCGCGTGGACGCCGGGAAGCGCGGCGCGCTGAGCGCGGCGCACACCGGCTGCCACCTGCTGGCTCTGGCCCTGAACGAGGCCCTCGCCCCCCGCTGGCGCAAGGACCCGGGCCGCGTGGACGCCTTCGGGCACCCGGACTTCGACGCCTTGGCCATGGACTCGTCCCGGATGGACGAACAGGCCAGCTATGACGTCTACCGGATCGGCAAGTCGCTGAAGAAGAAGGGCTTCACGGTCGAGGGCCTGGCGGAGGAGCTGCCCGCGGTGCAGGACGCGGTCAACGCCCGGCTGGCCTCCTGGGTCGCGGCGGACGCCAAGGTCGGCATCGAGGCCCCGGGACCGGAGCTGACGGCCCGTCGGCAGTGGCACGCCCACCTGCCCGAGGGTGAGGCCACCATCTTCTGCGGCGGCACCCACCTCTCCCATCTGGGCCAACTGACGGCGCTCGCCACGGAGTTGGCCCTCTCCGCGGACGGCTCCCAGCTCACCGCGGTGACCCGGCCCCGCCGCTGAACGCCGGGTCCGTCAGGACCGGAGCACGTAGACGGAGTAGCCGACCAGGGTGCCGTAGGCCCGGAAGCGGATCTGGGTGATCAGCCGGTAGCGGTTCGACCGGCTCACGGCGGCGGCCAACCGGCCGCTGCCCGGCCCGGTGACGGCGGAGTTGAGGATGACCAGCCGATAGCTGCCCTGCTCCACGCCGGGAACCGCCCGGAGGCTGGCGGCGGAGGTGGTGGCCGACTGCCACTGGCCGGGGGTCGAGTAGTCCGAGAGGTAGTACGGCTCGACCCCGCCGACCTGGGTCAGGTAGCGCCCGTTCGGGGCCAGGTGCGGGTAGGCGGCCGTGAGCAGGGGCGAGGCGTCGGGCCAGGACGCGAAGCGGCCGGTCGACTGGTTGATGCCCAGCGCCAGCAGCAGCACCCACGCCAGCAGCCCGAGCTGCGGGTAGCGGAAGTGGGCTCCGACCAGTCGGGTCAGTGCGATACCGACCAGCGGCGCGGCGAAGAGCAGGCCGAGTCCGGTGTGCTCGGCGAGCCCCGCGGTGCTCTGCGCCCGCAGCTGGATCGCGGCCGCCAGCAGCGCGGGGGTGCACAGGCCGGCCACCAGCACGAAGCGCAGGGCACGGGAGGTCGTGCGCGGCTCGCTGTCCGGCACCTCGTTCAGCCGCTCCCGCCACAGGTAGCAGCCCCCACCGACCAGCGCGGCGGCGAGGAACGGGCCCGTCCAGACCGCCGCCGCGCGGATGGAGGCGTCCAGCACGCCGTCGGGTTCGGGCAGCAGGTCCGCACGGAGTCCGGACAGCGCCCCGGCGGCACCGAGGGCGGCGAGCAGGCCGCCCGTGAGCACCGAGCACAGGAGCAGGCGCAGGATGCCGGTCCGCAGGCCGTGACGGGCAGCGCCGCCGAAGAACAGCAGCGCGGCCAGGGCCGGTAGGGCGAGCACCACCGCGTGCGCGGTGACGACCGCGGCGACCGCCGGCACCGCCGCGAGAACGGCGGTCGCCAGGGGCCTGCGCCCGGCCCGGACCGCGATCCAGCCGGAGCAGACCAGCAGCAGACCGCCGAGTGCCTCGCAGCTGACCGAGAAGCCCTGGACCACGGTGGACTGCAGCACCGCGTAGACGGCCGCAGCCCCCAGCGCCACCCGCTCGTTGAACAGCCGCCGGATCAGCGAGTAGAGGAGCGCCGTCGTGGCCAGCATCAGTCCGAGGCTCACCAGCCGGGCTCCCGCGACGCGGTCGACGCTCTCACCGAGGGCCGCCAGCACCGGGTACAGCGCGGGCGCCCCGCCGACGTGCTGGACCAGGTCCGTGGCGACCGGTGTCCCGTGCTGCAGATGGGCGAGTTCGGCACGGCCGACGACCAGCGTGGCCGCCTCCGCCGGGGAGGCGGTGTTGCGCAGCCGCAGCGACAGGCAGAGCTGCAGCAGCAGCACGGCGAGCAGGAACAGCCGGCTGACCCGGCTGCGCCGGGCACTCGGCCCTGCCGACCAGGCCACCGGCGGAGTGGTCGGCACGGTGTACGGGGTGGTGTAGTCGATCACGCCGGGCGGCGGCCCGGGCCGCAGCGGCTGCGGCACCGGGGGCACGCTGAGCCTGATCGTGTCGGGGTCGCCGGCCCGCGGCGCGAACCAGGAGTCGGTGGTCTCATCCATCAGGGATTCCGGACGTCGAAGCCGTAAACGGGGTTGGAGGCGCGGCGCTTGAAGTCCGCGAGCGGTCCGGGGGTCCTCTCGATGCGCCAGTCGGCCCGCTTGACGATGTCGAACCAGATGAAGCCGAGCACGTCCGGGCGCGCCTGGACGCCGCTGAACAGGTCGTCCACGTCCGCGAGTCGGCGCCCCGACATCTCCGAGGCCGTCTCACTGATCAGGAACGGACGCTTGGAGAAGGTCCGCACCTGACGGAACGTCGGATCGAAGAGGACCGAGAAGGTCCGCGGACCGTCCACGGTGTAGTAGCCGATGACGCCGACCCAGTCGACGTAGGCGTCCCCCGGGTAGTAGGGCTTCAGCTTCACCTTGGGCGCGGGATAGATGTTGTTCGGGCTCCAGACCCAGATCACATTGGTCGCGCCGACCTGCTGGAAGATGTCGTGGACGTGCTTCCAGGCGCGGACGAACTGGTCCGCGGTGGCCGCCTGGCGCCCCCACGGGTACCAGTCGCCGTTCATCTCGTGGCCGAAGCTGATGGCCACCGGGACGTCGGCGGAGAGGACGGACTGGGCCACGGAACGCACGTAGTCGTCGGTCCTGCCGTCGGCGATGGCCTCCAGCGTGGTGTGGTACGGCTCCCAGGCCATGTAGGGCAGCGCCCCGTAGCCGAAGATGCGGCGGACGCCGCTGACGTCGTAGGCGTCGCCCCAGGAGGCGTAGAACGCCAGCAGGTTGGGCGCCTTGCCCACGGTCGACTGGTAAGTCCTGGTCTTCGCCAGGGACTTCGGGATATCGGACAGTGCCGCGCCGAAGTACTTCTTGTCCGGGTGGAGCAGCGGGGTCACGTCGTAGGTGGTGCGGGCGCCGACCGCGGCCTTCGACGTGCCGCCGCCCGCGACCGCGGTCCCGGCGCGGAACGTCGGCTCGGTGTTGAGCGCGCAGCCGGACAGCAGCAGGCCGAGCGTCAGCACGAGCGCGCCGGCGAGTGTGCGGGGGCTTCGGTTCACGGACCTCACCTGCTCCGGGGCTGGACGAGGACCCGGGCCACGACGACGGCGTAGAACAGCCCCGAGGACAGGACCAGCACGAAGTCCAGCGGCTGCATGGTGAGCATCCGCCACAGTCCGAGGCCCACCCAGAGCAGCGCACTTCCCGCGCTCCAGCCGACAACTCCGGTCCACAGCCGCCTGATCCGGCTCTTGCGCGCGTTGCTGGAACCGGTGGCCTGCCAACCCATCCGGTCCCGGCGCAGGATGTCCCAGATCGCGAAGACATGCGCCCAGCCGTAGAGCAGACGGGAGGCCCAGGCCTCCAGTCGGTACGGATTCCGGTGCCACATCGGGAAGATCAGCGTCGTGTAGACCAGGCTCGGCAGCACGAAGGCCATGTTGCTGATGCGGAACTCCTGGGGCATGGCGAGCAGCAGGACGATCGGCAGCAGCGGCGAGACGAAGGTGAACAGCGCCGTGTGGATGTAGTAGAGGAAGCCGGACAGGTAGCAGAAGCGGGTGCTCCACCGCATCCGCGTGGCCCAGAACTTGCGGCTTCCCAGCAGGCTCATCGAGCCGGAGCACCAGCGGTACTGCTGGTTGAAGAAGGCCCCCACCGAGTCGGGGCAGACACCGGTCGACAGCGCGACCGGCACGTAGCGCAGGTCCCAGCCGAGGCGACGCAGGTCGAATCCGGTGTGGACGTCCTCGGAGTGCTCGATGAGCGTCGTTCCGCCGTTCTCCTCCAGGGCCGCCCGCCGGTACACCGCGCAACTTCCCACGCAGATGGCGCCGTCGCTGCGCTGCCGGGACACCTGCACGGAGCGGTAGAACAGCTCCTGGACCGCTCCGGCGCCGCGCTCGACCCAGTTCTGGGCGTCCAGGATCCGGAAGAACTGCGGCGACTGCACGATGCCGAGCCGCGGGTCCCGCTCCAGGTAGGGCAGCAACTCGTGGAGCAGGTCGGGCCGGGGGGCGAAGTCCGCGTCCAGGATCAGGATGTACGTGCCCGACGAGTGGGCGAAGCCGAAGTGCAGGTTGCCCGCCTTCTTGTACCAGCCGCGTTCCTGCCGGGTGCCGTAGACGAAACCGAAGTCCACTGCCATCGCCGCGAGTTCCGGGGTCGCCGAGTCGTCCAGCACGTACGGCGTCACGACGCCCGGATAGTGGTCGCGCAGCCGCGCGACGTGCGTCCACGTGTTGTGCAGGGTCTCGATCGGCTCACCGCACACCGGGAGGAAGACGTCGACGCTGGGATACTCCTCGGGCCTCCAGGACCGGACCAGCCGGCGGTGCTCCTTCACGTCGAAGCCGCGGCTGAACCCGTTGACGCGGAGCGAGATCAGGTAGTACCCGGTGGTGAACAGGACGAAGGGCAGGAAGGCGTAGAGCCACGGGGACTGCCGGATCAGCGACGCCTGACTCACCAGCAGGCAGCCGAAGCTGACGAGGGAACAGGTGGTGAGGATCCACAGACGCCGTGCCGTGTAGGAGTACTTCTCCTGGTCGTCCGGCGGCTGCGGCAGCAGGCCCAACCGCGAACCCGGCCCGCTCGGTGCGATCCGCTTCCGCCTGTTGCCACGCCGACGCGCGTCCGGCGCGCCCTGCTGAACAAGGGTCATCTCGTCGGGGTCCAGAGTGTGAGGAGGCATGCCGGGGCGTACTGGTGGTCCATGGGCGGGCTAATGTGCGCATCGTACTCACACCTTGTTACGAATCGTGCGGTGGTTCCACCAACCGCCGGGAGGGAAGCGCATGGTCTGGCGAGCCGGCGGCGGCACCGGATCCGTCCACTCCGCGGTCGTGGCCACCGTGGTGGGCGCCTGTCTGCTGCTCAGCGGTTGCGGCTCGCAGACCAGGGAGCAGGCGGCCTCCTCGCCCGGAGCCCCCTCGGTGTCCGCCGCCCCCACCGGCCCCCTGAGCGGGCACAGTTGCACCAGCACTGCGGTCCCCTTTCCCAAGACCCTCGCCGAGGGCGGAAGCCTGACGCTGGAGCCGGACCAGTGGAACGCCGAGGGCGAGGTCTGCCTGGAGTTCTCCGGGGACAACGGCTTCACCGTCTCCACGGTCCGCAACATGCTCCCGGCCAAGGTCGGCGCACCGGGCGCCTATCCGAACGTGGCGACCTCACCCGGGGCGCTGGGCCTGCCGGTGCCGGTCGCCGCCCTCGGTGACGCGACGGCGGACTGGCAGGCGGAGACCGGTGGCGTGTCCGGCTCCTACGACCTGGCCTTCGACCTCTGGTACGGCCCCAGCCAGGAGGACTGCGTCCCCGCCCACAGCGCGGAGTTGATGGTCTGGCTCGACGCCACCGAGAACGTGCAGCCTGCCGGCGGCGCCCCGGCCGCCCAGGTCGCGCTCGACGGCGTCGGCTACAACGTCCACCTCGTCCCCAGGACCACCGCGCACACCGTGATCTCGTACGTCCGGCTCCAACCGACGCACTCCGTCCACGACCTGGACCTCCGCCTGTTCACCCAGGACGCCGTGATGCGCGGGTACGTCCCGTCCGGTTCGTTCCTCTGCAAGGTCTCTGCGGGCTTCGAGATCTGGACCGGAGGCAAGGGCCTGCGCAGCACGGACTTCGGCTTCCACAACGCGGTCGGACTCCCGGCGGGCCGGGTCCGCGACAGCCGGACGGGGAACTGCCTCAGCGCGTCCCCGACCGGGGTGCACGCCGCGGCCTGCTCCGGGAGCAGCAGTTGGACCAGCGCCAACGACGGCACCCTGCAGACCGGCAACCGGTGCCTGGCCGCTGGCGGCAGCCTGGTCCTGGAGAGCTGCACGGGAGCCGCCTTGTCGGCACGGTGGGGCTTCGACTCCTCGGGGCGCCTGGCCAACGCGGCCACCGGACGGTGCCTGGGCTCGGCGGCCACCCTCGTTCCGTGCACCTCGCCCGAGGCGGGCCGGTGGGCGCTGCCGACGAACGCGTCGGACTGACGGGTCGTCAACCCCCGCGCACCGGCGGAAGGTGTGAGCACGCTGTCGCCGGTTCAGACCCATGGCTTACCATTCCGACACATGAGCGAGAGACCGGAAGTCCCCCGCGACGCCGTGCCCCCCCAGGACCGCGCTCCGGCCCCGACCCCGCACGAAGCCCCCACCGTCGCCGGGGGCTTCGCGCCGCAGGCACCCCACGCGAGCCAGGCGCCCCAGGGCTTCGGTCCGCCCGCTCAGGGCCCCTACCAGCCCGTGCCCCCGCAGCAGCCGTACGGATACCCGCAGCAGCAGCCTGCTCCGCTGCCGTACCCGCAGGCCCAGCCGTACGGGTACCCGCCACCGCCCGGCGTTCCCGGCACCGTCCCGGTCGCGCCGTCCGAGCCGGACTGGAACCTGCTCGCCCAGCAGCACGAGGACCGCAAGCGGCGCAACCGGCGCATCGGCTTCATCGCGGGAGCCGTGGCGGTCCTCCTCGTGGCCGGCGGCGTCACCGCACTCGCGCTCAAGGGCAACGGCCAACCGCAGGCCCAGGGTTCGTCCTCCCCGTCCGCGTCGGCCTCCGGGTCCGCGGCAGGTTCCGCCTCGCCGTCGGCGCCGCCGACCAAGCAGGGGCCGCCGCCCGGACCGGCGACAGCCGGCTCCGTGCCCGCTGCCGCCGGTTCCACGCCGCTCGGCCTGGGGACGCAGACCCACGTGGGCAAGGCGCCGGGCTTCAACGGCAAGGCCCTGCTGCTGCCCAGCGGTCAGGACTCGTTCGCAGCGACGTCCGCCCAGATGGTCCCGACCGACGGCAGCTTCACCGTCTCCGCCCGGGCCCGGAGCGACGCGCCGACCGGCAACCGGTCCGTGGTCAGCCAGGGCTCCTCGGGCTTCTACTCCTTCTCACTGGGCCGGGTCCTCGACTCCGGCGCCAACCACTGGGTCTTCAAGGTGCAGCTCCCGGGCGGCGGTTCCAAGGCAGTGATGTCCAAGGGCGCCGCCGCGGTGGGCCAGTTCACCGTCGTCACGGGCGTCTACGACGCCGGTGCGCACCGGATCGCGCTCTACGTCAACGGCGCGCTGCAGGACCAGACGCAGGTCCCGGGCGTGCGCGAGTCGGCCGGCGGCCTGCAGATCGGCCGGGTCCGGTCATCCGACCAGTGGGTCGACCCCTGGCGCGGCCAGATCGCGGACATCCAGGTCTGGAAGTCGGCGCTGACGGCCGGTCAGGTCGTCAAGGTGGCCGCGGGCACGGCCGTCACCCCCGGCCCCGACCATGCGTGGCTGGTCCACTGACCCGCCGGGCGCGGAGGAGAGTCCCCCAGAGTGAGCAGCGCAGGCACGTGGATCCATCCTGACCCGGTGTCAGGAACGCCGACCGTCGTGGTCGTCGAGCCCGAACCGGGATACGTGCGGGTGGATCCCCCGCCCAGCCCCGGAGCGCTGGCCCGGCAGCGCCGGCTCGAGGAACGCGAGGCGGCGCGACCGCAGCCGCGGACGCTGCGCCGGGACTGGCTTCCGCTGCTCCTCGTCCTCGTGGTCCAGGCGGCCTGCTCCGGCCGACTGATCGGGATGAACACCGCCTTCCTGGACGAGGGCACCTACATCTACTCCGGCTACCAGGAGTTGGGGCACCTGCTGCACGGCCGCCCGGTGGCCGAGTACCAGAGCTTCTTCTCCGGCGCCCCGGTGATCTACCCGGTGGTGGTCGCCACCGCGGACATCCTCGGCGGCCTCTCCGGGACCCGTCTGCTGAGCATGGTCTTCATGCTGTCGGCGACGGTCGCGGTGCATCTCGCCGCCCGCCGGATCTACGGCTCACTGGCCGCGTTCTTCGCGGCGGCCCTCTTCGCGGCCCTCGGCCCGACCCAGTTCCTCGGCGGCTACGCCACCTACGACGCCATGGCGCTCGCCCTGCTGGCGTGGGCGGGCTACTTCGCGACGCGGCTGGCGACCGGTGGCGGCTACCTCTGCATCCTGCCCGCGGCCGTCGCGATGGCCCTGGCCGATGCCACCAAGTACGCCTCCCTGCTGTGGTCCCCCG
This sequence comes from Streptacidiphilus monticola, assembly GCF_042658505.1. Classification (NCBI taxonomy): domain Bacteria; kingdom Bacillati; phylum Actinomycetota; class Actinomycetes; order Kitasatosporales; family Streptomycetaceae; genus Streptacidiphilus; species Streptacidiphilus monticola. The sequence continues at coordinate 89,357 of NZ_JBHSQJ010000084.1, forward strand.
TGGTGCTCGGCCTCGCCGTCTTCGCGGGCTGGGGCGGCAGCCCCTGGAGCGGTGTGCGCTGGCGGCGCGGACTGCTGCTGTTCGCCGTCTGGGTGGTGGCCCTGGCGATCCCGGCGGCCGCCGCGGGCCAGGTCTACCTGCACGGCTTCACCTCGACCACGCTGCAACGCAAGGTCGCCTCGGACTCGTACGGCTACGTGGCGACCGCAGCGGCCCAATGGGTCGGCGCCCTGCTCGTCCTGGCGCTGATAGGAACCGTCGTCGTCCTCTGCTCCGCCTCGCGCTGGGGCGCGAACGGCCGCTCGGCCCGCTGGCTGGCGCTGGTCCTCCTGGTCGGCGGTGTGCTGGCGCCGGCCAACCAGATCCGCATCCACACCTGGCTCTCCCTGCAGAAGCACGTGGACTTCGGCGCCTGGTTCTCCTGCATGGTCGCGGGCTACCTGCTGGCCCGCCTGCTGCCTGCGGCCGCCTCCCGCGCCCGCCTGGCGGCCGGCGGCCTGGCCGCGGCCACCGCCGTGGGCGCGTTGGGCTGGGTGGGCTTCGGCCAGGCCACCGCGATGTTCACGGCCTGGCCGGACTCCCGTCCGCTGGTCTCCGCCCTGACGCCGTACGTCCAGAAGGGCGCCGACCAGTACCTGGTGGAGGACTACGACGTCCCCGCGTACTACTTCAAGGACCGCAGCAACTGGCAGCAGTGGCACGACCTCGTGGCGGTCTACTACACCGACCCGAAGACGCACGAGACGCTGACCGGCGTCCCGGCCATCAAGGCGGCGCTGGCGGCCCACAAGTACCGCATGGTGGTCCTGGACTTCATGCAGACGGCCGGCACCGACGCGCAGATCCAGCCCTACCTCAAGCAGTACGGCTACCGGGTGGCCGCCACGGTGGTCAGCACGACGAGCGGCACCACCGGCAGGTACACGGTCTACCTCGCCCCCGAAGGACAGCCGTCCGCGCCGGGCAAGGGTCAGGCCAAGGGCTCCGCGCACAAGGGCACGACGAGCAAAGGCACGACGAGCAAGGGCAGGACCAGGAACAGGAACCAGTCGCAGGGCGGGACCAAGACCGCCGTCAAGAAGTAGCCCCCGCCGCTCAGGCGTCGAGCACCTGCCCCGCCCGGGCGGTCACCGGGGGCTGGTCGGACCACGGGAAGTTGATCCAGCTGTCCGTCCGCTTCCACACGTACTCGCACTTCACGAGCGACTGGGGCTTCTCGTAGACCACCGCGCAGCGGACGTCCGCCACGTGGTCCAGGCAGAAGTCCCGGACCAGCTCCAGCGTCCTGCCGGTGTCGGCCACGTCGTCGGCGATGAGGACCTTCTTGGCGGAGAAGTCCACCGCGTTGGGGACCGGGGGCAGCATGACCGGCATGTCCAGCGTCCTGCCCACGCCCTCGTAGAACTCCACGTTCATGACGTGCAGGTTCTTGACCCCGAGCGCGTAGCCGAGCGAGCCCGCCACGAAGAGGCCGCCGCGGGCGATGGAGAGGATCACGTCAGGCTCGTAGCCGTCGTCCGCGACGGCCTGGGCCAGTTCGCGGCCGGCGCGGCCGAACAGGTCCCACGTCAGGATCTCGCGCTCCGCGCCCATCGCCGGGTCCTCGCTCTCAGATCTTGGTGCGGTGGAAGTTGAGGTAGGACCGCGAGGGCGTCGGCCCGCGCTGGCCGAAGTAGCGGGAGCCGTACCGCTCGGAGCCGTAGGGGAACTCGGCCGGGGAGGTCAGCCGGAACATGCACAGCTGGCCGATCTTCATGCCCGGGTAGAGCTTGATCGGGAGCGTGGCCACGTTCGACAGCTCCAGCGTCACGTGGCCGCTGAAGCCGGGGTCGATGAAGCCGGCGGTGGAGTGGGTGAGCAGGCCCAGGCGGCCCAGCGAGCTCTTGCCCTCCAGCCGGGACGCGATGTCCGTCGGCAGAGTGACCACCTCGTAGGTGGACGCGAGGGCGAACTCGCCCGGGTGCAGGATGAACGGCTCGTCGCCGTCCGGCTCCACCAGCCGGGTCAGGTCCGGCTGCTCCACCGCGGGGTCGATGTGCGGGTAGCGGTGGTTCTCGAAGACCCGGAAGTACCGGTCGAGGCGCACGTCGATGCTGGACGGCTGGATCATCTCCGGGTCGAACGGGTCGATGACCACGCGCCCGGACTCGATCTCGTCCCGGATGTCCTTGTCTGAGAGCAGCACGGATCGAGGTTACGTGCTGGGGGCGCGCCCGTCCCAATCCGGGCGCGCCCGCTCACCGCCCGATCAGGCCAGGAACTCGGCGGCCTCGCGCCGCAGCGCCTGCCGGATCTCGTCCTGGCTCAGCTTGGCCAGCTCCGCCGGCACCGCGCTGCGCAGCCGCGCGCACTGGGGGCAGCGGATCAACCGCCCGGGGCCGATTCTCCCGGCCCCGAGATTCTGCATCGGGAAGCTGGCGGTGCTGAACAGGTGCCCCTCGGCACAACGGACGACGGTGCGTTCCACGTGCTTCCCCTCTCCCGGCATCGGCAAGGCCCTGGTCACATTAGGGGATGTTCCGGGCATTCCACCCAGGGCTCGCCGAGGCTCACTCCACTCCGGAACGCGCAGCACCCTACGCCCGGGAAGGACACGGAAACCACCTGTGCATCAAGGTCACGGGATGGGGTACAGTGAGGGCAGACGGGCGCAACTGACGGTCCGTCAGGCGGGCGTAGTTTAATGGTAGAACATGAGCTTCCCAAGCTCAGAGCGCGAGTTCGATTCTCGTCGCCCGCTCCGTCGAAGAGCCCCAGGTCACCGACCTGGGGCTCTTCTCGTTCTGCGGGGCGGGCGGCCCGGGGCACGGCGCCGACGGAGTCACTCCTCGGCGAGCGCCGCCAGGTGGGCCGGGAGCGGGATGCCGGGGCGCAGGGCCGGATCGGGGAGGAGCGCGCCGCGGACGGTGCGCAGGGGCAGGACCCCGGCCCAGACGGGCAGTTCGCCGTCAGGGCCGTCGCCGTCCTCGGGGAACCCCTCGGCGATCTTGACGGACGCCTCGTCCAGCGAGAGCGCCAGGAGTGTGGTGGCGGCCAGCTCCTTGCGCGAGGGCTGCCTGGCGTAGTCCCACTGCCCGGGCGTCACGTGCTCCGTGAGCACGCGCAGCCCCTCCAGCTTCTCGTCGGGGTCGATCACGGCGCGCGGGACGCCGTAGACCATCGCGCTGCGGTAGTTGACGCCGTGCTCGAACACCGACCGGGCGAGGACCAGCCCGTCGACGTGGGTCACGGTCACGCAGACCTCCGCCTCCGGGGAGGCCACCAGGCTGCGGCTGGCGACGGAGCCGTGGAAGTACAGCGTGTCGGCCGTGGCGCCGTAGACGGTCGGCACCACCATGGGGACTCCGTCGAGGACCACGCCGAGGTGGCACAGGAAGCCGGCGCGCAGGACGGCGTCCAGCTCGGCCCGGTCGGTCCGGCCGTTCTCGCGCAGGCGGCGGTGCCGGGTGCGCTCGGTGGCGGAGAGCGAGGGTGCATTCGTCATGGGCGACAGGCTACGAGGCTCCTGTCGGCCGAGTCAGCAGGGGCCGGGGCGCACGCGTGAGCGGAGTTGCGTCTGCTGTTCGGGTGAATCAGGCGTCGGCGGGGTTACCAGGGACGGTCGGGGCGAGTAGGACGGAAGCGCGGTGCCCAACCAACCGGCCCGGAACCTCTCAGCGGACCACTGCCTCGGTCCACGGGTCGAACACCGCAGCCGCTGCCTGCGAGGCACCTCCCCCACGTCACGCAGGCAGCGGCAGGGCCCGTCCGGCGGCTCTCGGGGACAAGGATCACGGCAGGGCGCGGGCGGAGAGGCCGGCGAGGGTGCGGGCGGTGACCAGGGTCCACGCAGTGACCAGGAGGGCGAAGAGCCCGACGGCCGACGCGCCGAGGACGGCGAGCCCGGTGAGGCGGAACAGCGCCGTCGCCCCGGTCACGCAGGTGCCGACCGGGAAGGTGAACGCCCACCAGGTCATCGCGAAGGGCACGGGGCGGCTGAGTGCGGCCGCGAGGGCCAGGCCCAGCCAGAGCAGCGCGAAGCCGAACACGGGGACGCCGTAGACGAGGGCGATCCCCTCCAGCGCCCGGTCGGCACGGGCGAACTGGCCGACCGCCGTGACGGACTGGCCCAGCGGGCCGAGCACCAGGAACAGCGTGGGCACGAGCGCCGGCTCCAACTGCCGTCCCCACAGCGCGGGCAGGAGCAGCAGCACGGTGAGCAGGCTCATCCCGAACATCCCCGCGCACAGCACCAGCAGCGTCTCCCGCCACTGGCCCGCGGCGGGCAGGTACGGCAGCAGGGCCGGGCCAAGCGCGGCGGAGACCATCGGGGCGACGAAGGGCAGCAGCCAGGTCGGCGTCACCCGGGCCCGGTCCGCCGCGAGCAGCCGGTGTCCCAACCGGCCTGCGACGGCCAGGCCGTAGAGCGTTCCGGCGGACCACAGCACCGCGTCGAGCGCCACCCCGGCGCGCTCGCCGAGAACCGGTCGGGCCGCGGTGAGCGCGCCGTAGCCGACGGCCGTCAGCGCCATCGGGGGGCAGCCGTAGAAGACGGCGGTGTGATGGTCCCTCAGATGGCGTACCCGGCCGGGGTCCCGGCGTGCCAGCAGTCGGAGCACGCCGAGCGCCGCGAGGAGCAGCACTGCCAGGATCCAGAACACGGCGGCAGGCACGGTGAGCGCGCGGCCGAGCCAGGGCAGCCCCGCGGCGGCGTTGCCGACGATGGCCGTGCCCATGACGGCCGCGTACCAGTTGGGCCCGAGTCGCCCGGCGAAGGTGGGCCGGGTCGCGCGGGGGACGGGCGTACGGAGGGTGGTGGTCGCCATGACGGCAGACTCGCCCGGGTGGAGCTGCGCCGGTAGCGGGCCCGGATCTATCGGGACATAAGCTGGACTTATGACGGCCACCGATCCCCGCCTGTCCTCGCAGGTCCCGGACCTGGGAGCGCTGGAGCTGCTGCTGGCCGTCATCCGGACCGGCAGCCTGGGCCGGGCGGCGGCGGAGCTCGGCATCAGCCAGCCCGCGGCCTCGGCGCGGATCGCCGGGATGGAGCGGCAGATCGGCGTCCCGCTGCTGGAGCGGTCCACCCGCGGCTCCTGCCCGACCGAGGCCGGGGCGCTGGTCGCGGAGTGGGCGTCAGCGGTCGTCGCCGCGGCGCGCGCGCTCGACGCGGGCATCGCCGCCCTGCGCGAACGACGGGACGCCCGGCTGCGGGTGACGGCCAGTCTGACCGTCGCCGAGTACCTGATGCCCGGCTGGCTGCTGGCCCTCCGAGCCGCGCACCCGGACACGGCGGTCACCCTGCGGGCGGCCAACTCCCGCCAGGTGGCGGAGGACGTCGCCTCCGGCGCGGCGGACCTCGGCTTCGTCGAGGGCCGGCACCTGCCGAGCGGACTGGACGGCACGGTGATCGCGACGGACCGGCTGGTGGTCGTCGTCGCTCCCGGCCATCCCTGGGCGAGGCGCAGACAGAGCGTGGCCGCAGCGGAGTTGGCGGCGACGCCGTTGATCCTCCGGGAGCAGGGGAGCGGAACGCGCGAGGTGCTGGACGCTGCGCTGGCACCGGCCGGCGGCCCCGTCGCCCCGCTGCTGGAGCTGGCCTCGACGACGGCGCTGAAGTCGGCGGCGGCGTCCGGGGCGGGGCCCGCGGTGCTGAGCGAACTGGCGGTCGCGGACGAGCTGAGCCGGGGACGCCTGGTGGCGGTGCGGCTGTCCGATCTCGAACTCAGCCGTCCCCTGCGGGCGGTGTGGCCGCGCGGTCCGAAACCGGCCGGGCCGGCCCGGGACCTGCTCGGCCTTTCCCGGAGACCGTGACCCTGGCGGGCGCGCGCGCAAGCTGATGCCACCGAGGCAGCCGGGCCCGGGCGTCATCCCCCTCAGCCCCCGCCGGGGCGCCGTGACCGCAACCCCCCCCGCCTCCGCGGTCTACGCCCCCGTGCCCCGAGGTCAGTTCACGCGCCTCACCGAGGGCGCGGGGGCGCCGCGCCCCAGCGCCCGCACCCGCCTTCGGGAACCGTCGCGGCTCCCCGAGGGCCCGGGCGCGCCGCGCCCCCCGCGCTGGTGCGACCGGACATCCCCGCGCCCCTGCCGGGCAAGCAGACAGACGTCCGGACGACTCAGCCCCCGCACCCGCCTTCGGGAACCGTCGCGCCTCACCGAGGGCGCCGGCGCGCCGCGCCCGCGTGGCGGCCGAGCGGCTCATCTCCTCCTCCCCCTCCCGCCACTGACGGAGTGTCACAGGGGAGTCAGCGCAGCATGCGGTCCTTGAGGACCGGGAACTCCTCACGCGTGCGCGAGACGACGGACGGGTCGAGGTCGACGGTCAGGGCGGTCTCCTCGGTGCCGGCCTCGGCCAGCACCTCCCCCCAGGGGTCGACGACCATGCTGTGGCCCGCCTGGGGCACTCCCGCGTGCGTGCCCGCGGTGTTGCAGGCGAGCACCACGCACTGCTCCTCCACCGCCCGCGCCTGGGCGAACAGCCGCCAGTGCGCCAGCCGCCGCGCGGGCCAGCCCGCCGGCACGGCGAGCAGTTCCGCACCGGCGTCCAGCAGGGCGCGGAACAGCTCCGGGAACCGCAGGTCGTAACAGGTCGCCAAGCCCAGCCTGCCGAACGGCGTGGGAACCACCGCGAGTTCCTGACCCGCCGTCATGGTCGCGGCCTCGCCCTGGTCGAAGCCGAAGCGGTGGATCTTCCGGTAGACGGAGACCAGGTCGCCCGACGGGGAGAAGACCAGCGACGTGTTGTACATCGGCCCGTCCGGGTCGCGTTCCACGATCGAGCCCGCGTGCAGCCACACCCCCGCGTCCTTGGCGGCTGCGGCCATCGCGTCCGCGGTCGGGCCGTCCAGCTGCTCCGCCCCCTCCGCCCACAGTCGGGCGCTGAACGCGCCCAGCGGCCAGAGCTCGGGCAGGACCACGAGATCCGCCCCCGCCTGCGCCCGTACCAGCGCGGCCACGCGCTCGCGCCGGTCCTGCGGCAACTCGGCGTCGTCCACGGCGATCTGGAGAAGGGAAGCGCGCACAGTACCACCCGCCCGGTGAGGAGTCCTACGATCGTCCGGGTAATGCACCCTGGGGACCGCGACCAGCGTAACGTTCTCCCCCAGTGCCATCTGTCGCTCCGCCGAGGGGTTTCGCACGTGACCGACACGCACATAGTCCAGGCCTACACCGACGCCTGGCGTCAGTCGATCGAGTCCGTCCTGGAGTTGGTGACTCCACTCGGCGAGGCCGAGTGGAACCTGCCGACCGAATGCCCCTGGTGGTCGGTCCGGGACGTGGTCTCGCACCTCATCGCCATGGAGTCGGAGCTGCTGGGCGACCCCCGCCCGATCCACACCCTGCCGCGTGATCTGCGGCATGTGGACGACGAGTTCAGCCGGTACTGCGAGGTGCCGGTGGACAAGCGGCGCTGCCACACCGCGCCGGAGATGACCGGGGAGCTGGAGTACACGATCCTGCGCCGGGCCCGGGCGCTGCGCGACTCGCGCAACGCCCCCACGGACGAGGTGCGCTGGCCGATGGGCCCGTACACCCGGGACATCCCCTACTATCAGCTGCTGCGCAACCGCGTCTTCGACGTGTGGACCCACGAGCAGGACCTGCGCCGCGCCCTGCGCAAGCCGGGGAACCTGGACTCGGCCGCGGCGCTGGTGACCCGGGACCACCTGATCGAGCTGCTGCCGAAGGCCGTCGCCAAGTCGGCCGGGGTTCCGGCGGGGACGACGGTCTTCTTCGAGGTGACCGGACCCGTGGAGTTCATGCGGACGGTGCGCGTGGACGAGAACGGCCGCGGCTCGGCGGACGAGCAGATCTCCCTGTCACCCGACGCCGAGTTCCGCACCGACTGGGAGACCTACGCCCGCCTGGCCTGCGGCCGCATCGACCCGCGCACGGCCGACGTGAAGGTCGAGGGCGACGAGGACCTGGCCACGCAGATCCTGCAGAACTTCTCGGTCACGCCGTGAACTGCGGCGCGGGCGCGGCCTCGCGGAGCGCGGCCGGCCTGCGCAGCCGCAGGATCTGGACGAGCCCCAGCGCCATCGGCAGGTACAGGGCGCAGAAGGCGACGCGGAACGCGCCCGTGGTGTAGGTGTCGCCCCCGCCTGCGCCCGGGCCGACGGCGTCGAGGAGGACGCCGACCCCCAGCAGCGCGAGCACGGCGGCGGCGAATCCGCCCATGTTGACGATGCCGGACGCGGTGCCGATCCGTTCCGGCGGGTTGACCGGGCGGGCGTAGTCGAGGCCGATGAGGGAGGCGGGGCCGTTGCTCCCCATCGCCGCGAACAGCACCAGCAGCAGCCACATCGGCACGTGGCCGCCCGGCCAGGACAGCACCAGCGCCCAGAGCAGGCCCGTGCCCAGCACGACGGCGAAGACGGTGGGCGTGCGCAGGGACGGCCGACGGGACATCAGCTGACCGAAGGCGACGGCGAAGAACATGCCGGAGGCGATGATCAGACTGAGCATCGCGCCCGCGGCCGGGCGGGACAGTCCCTGACCCTGCATCAGGAACGGCATGCCCCAGAGGAACAGGCAGGTCGAGGCGGGGAAGGCGGTGGTGAAGTGGACCCACATGCCGAGGCGCGTCCCCGGTTCGGCCCAGGCGGCGCGGATCTGCCGGGCGAGCGGGAGGGAGGCGGCCCCGCGGGGGGCGGCCGGGCTGCCGGGCGGGGCCTCGCGCAGGGCGGCCAGCGTCAGCGCCAGGACGCCCACACCGACCAGGCCGGTGGTGGCGAAGGTCGGCGTCCAGCCGGCGGTGTGCAGGACCTGGGACAGGACGAGCGTGCTGACCAGGTTGCCGACCGTGCCGACCAGCCCCGTGAGCTGGGCGATGAACGGGCCCTGCCGGACGGGGAACCAGCGGGCCGCGATGCGGAGCACACTGACGAAGGTCATCGCGTCACCGCAGCCCAGGACCGCCCGGGAGGCCAGGGCGGGGCCGAAGGCGGAGGCGAAGGCGAAGCCCAGCTGACCCGCCGTCAGCAGCACCAGCCCGACGGAGAGGATCCGGCGCGGCCCGAAGCGGTCCACCAGGAGGCCGACGGGGATCTGCATGCCCGCGTAGACGAGCACCTGCAGGATCGAGAAGGTGGAGAGCGCGGAGGCGTTGATCCCGAACCGGGTCGCCGCGTCGAGCCCCGCCACCCCGAGGCTGGTGCGGTGCACGACGGCGAGGACGTAGACGGTGACCCCGATGGACCACGCGACCCACGCCCCTCTTCCCCCGGGCGGGTCCCCGACGGGGGCGGCCAGGGCGGTCGGGCTGTGGTCGGATGCTGACGAGACGACAGGAACGGCGGACGGCGCGGGCTCGGCAGGCATAGTGCGTCCCATCCTATGGTGGGATGAATTTCGATCTTCCCTCCGTCCACCTGCCGGAACTCCCCGTCCCGGCGAGAGGGCGGCGTGCCCACCCGAGGGCCGGTCGCCGGCGCTGCGCGCCGGGGCGAAGGGGAGGCCCCCGCGCGCGGGACGCACCGGACAAGCCGCCGGCCCCCCGGCGGGCCCTCGCGGGCCATGGCGAGCAAGGTGATCCCCTGGCCCTGACATGGCGCTGGAGCAGCACCGAACCCCGGCCTGCCCGGGGATCGGAGCCTGCCCCGGCGCACCCGGGTGCGTGGAGCCTGCCCCAGCACAGCCAGGCGAGCGGAGCCTGCCCCGGGCAGCCAGGCGCGGACCCGAGCCCGGAGCAGCCAGGCGAGGCAGGTCGGCGCCGGGCAGCCGGGGCCGAGCAGCCGGGCGAGCGCAGCAGAGCCCCCGGGCAGCCAGGCGAGCGCAGCAGAGTGCGTGGAGCCTGCCCCGGCGCAGCCTGGCCAGCGGAGCCCGGCCCGGGCAGCCAGGCGAGCGGAGCCTGCCCCGGGGCGGCCGGGCGCGGACCCGAGCCCGGGGCGGTCGGGCGAAGGAGGTCGGGTGCCCGGCCCGGCGGGCGGCAGGGCGGCGCGGGGCGCCTTGGGCCCGGCGCCATGGGGAGGGGGGCGGGCGCGGGGGCTACGGGCGGACGAGCCAGCGGAGCGTGGAGGTCATGCGGGTGGAGCGAAAGGAGGGGTCGCGGACCCAGGGGGTGTCGTCGCGGATCACCGCGGTGATCGTGCGGGGCTTGTCGCTCGGCGGCAGCGCCGCCGTGTCCAGGGCGTCGCCGTGGACCGCGGCGCGGGGCGCCGGGCTTCCGTCCACCGTCCAGCGGACCGTCAGTTGCCCGCCGCCCACCACCTGTTGGGGCACCGCCCGGAGCCACGTGCCCGGCCCGACCTGCCCGGGTGCGGGCTCGGCCCGGTCCAGCGGGCTGACGAATCGATACAGCTGCTCGATGATCGCCTCCCGCGAGGGCAGGTTGTAGGTCAGCCCCAGGGTCCGCATGATCGAGTTCTGCGTGGGCCGGTACAGCCCGTTCGCGCTGCGGTACGCCCCCACCCGCCCGCCCGTCGGGTCCTCCGCGCCGATCCAGCGCCACCAGCGCAGATGCTGCCGGCGCATGACGTCCGCGGGTTGGTCGGAGAGGTTGGGGAACGCCGCCGCCACCCCGGGTGCGCTGTCGTACTCGTCGCCCAGGCCGCCGATGGTGTGGCCGAGTTCGTGCTGGATGATCCGCCCCGCGTCCGGCGAACCGCCGGAGAGCGTGGTCACCACCCCCCTGCCGCCGCAGCCGCCGTAGTCCGTCGAGTCGGCGAGGGCGATCACGTACTGCGGCTGGTCGCCGTCAGTGCCGACATAGCGCTGCACGGCGTCGTCGTCCGCGCAGAGCAGCCGCTCCATGCCGTCGCAGCCGAAGTGCAGGCCGAGCGGGGTGGGCCCGCCGTCCAGGCCGGAGTGCGGGGACACCAGGTCCACCCGGCGCACGTCGAAGAAGCGCTGGTAGCGGTGGAAGGGCTCGACCGAGCTGACCGCCCGCCAGACCGCCGCCGCCTGCTCGCGGAACCGGGGCAGCTCGTCACGGGTGTAGCCGTCGCCGATCAGCACCAGGGTGATCCGGTGCACGGCCGGGCCGTTGTCGGCGATCAGCGTGCTGCCGTCCACCTCCCCCTGGGCGAGCGGCTGTTGGCCGCCCTGCGGCGGCGCGGAACCCAGCAGGCTCAGCAGCAGAACGGTGCCGAGCAGGCCCGAGACGAGCCTGCGCATACGAAACTCCTCCCCGATCGGGACCAGTTGCTCCTGATCGGGGAGGAGTACCCGGACCGCCGGTGTGCCGTCCCGCAGCGCGCGGGACGGCTCACCCGGTCAGCCCCAGGTGATCAGCCGTTTGGGCTGCTCGAGCACGGCGGCGGTGTCCGCCAGCACCTTCGAACCGAGCTCGCCGTCGACCATGCGGTGGTCGAAGGAGAGCGCCAGCGTGGTGACCTGACGGGCTACCACGCGGCCCTTGTGCACCCAGGGCAGCTCGCGGATCTGGCCCACGGCCAGGATCGCGGCCTCGCCGGGGTTCAGGATCGGCGTCCCGGCGTCCACTCCGAAGACGCCGACGTTGGTGATGGTGACGGTGCCACCCTGCATCGCGGCCGGGGAGGTCTTCCCCTGGCGCGCGGTGTCGATCAGCTCGCCGAAGGCGATCGCCAGGTCCGCGAGGGACTTGGCGCCGGCGTCCTTGATGTTGGGCACGATCAGCCCGCGCGGGGTGGCCGCGGCGATGCCGAGGTTGACCGCGCGCTTGACCACGATCTCCTGGTTGGCCTCGTCCCAGCTGGCGTTGATCTCCGGGTTCCGGCGGATCGCGGTCAGCAGCGCCTTGGCGACGATCAGCAGCGGGCTCACCCGCACGCCTGCGCCCAGCTCGCCGGACTCCTTGAGCTTGCGCACCAGCTTCATCGTGCGGGTGACGTCCACCTGCACCCACTCCGTGACGTGCGGGGCGGTGAAGGCGGACGCGACCATCGCTGCGGCGGTGGCCTTGCGCACGCCCTTGATCGGCACGCGCAGGTCCTCCGGTGCGGAGGCGACCGGCGCGGCGGCCACAGGAGTGGACTCGGCCGCCTGCTCCGGCTCCTGAACGACCGTCAGGCCGTTGACGTAGGCGTGCACGTCGTCGCGGGTGATGGTGCCGCCGGGGCCGGTCGGGGTCACGGCGGCGAGATCGACGCCGAGGTCCTTCGCCAGCTTCCGGACGGGCGGCTTGGCCAGGGGCTTCACGCCCCCGCTCACCCCGGCGGCGAAGCCGCCGGACCCGAAGGCTGTGGAGGACTGGGGCAGCAGGGTCGTGCCGACCCCGCCCGCTCCCTGCCCAGCGGCTCCGCCGGGGGCAGCGGGCCCGCCGAAGTCGGAGGCCGGACCGCCCGCCGGGCCCGGGACGGCCGTCCCCTGTCCACCGGAAGCGGGGGCACCAGGCGCGGGACCCGCCGGACCGCCGGACCCGCCCAAGGCGGGGGCACCGCCCGGCGCGGCGAAGCCGCCCGCCGGGCTCTGAGCGGCCGTTCCCGGGGCCGTGCCGCTTCCGCCGGAGGCGGGCGCGGCGGGCCCGGGCTTGCGGGCCCTCCGGCGCGAAGCGCCGCTGCGCGGGCCGTAGCCCACGAGCACCTCGCGGCGCTCGGGCTCGGGCTCGTCACCGGCCGGGCCGTCCGCCGGGGCGGGCTGCGACTCCGCCGCGCCCTCCGTGGCCACGGTGATGATGACCGTGCCGACGTCGACCGTCGTGCCCTCCGGGAAGATCAGCTCACGCACCACCCCGTCGAAGGGGATGGGCAGTTCGACGGCCGCCTTCGCCGTCTCGACCTCGCAGACGACCTGACCGTCCGTCACCGTGTCGCCCGGCTGGACGAACCACTTCAGGATCTCCGCCTCGGTCAGCCCCTCGCCGACGTCCGGCATCTTGAACTCACGTACGCTCATTGCTCTCTGCCGTCCTCTCAGAAGGCCAGCGCGCGGTCGACGCCGTCGAGCACGCGGTCGAGGTCGGGCAGGTAGGTCTCCTCCACCCGCGACGGCGGGTAGGGGGCGTGGTAACCGCCCACCCGCAGCACGGGGGCCTCCAGCGAGTAGAAGCAGCGCTCGGTGATCCGCGCCGCCAGCTCCGCGCCCAGGCCCATGAACACCGGGGCCTCGTGCACGACGACGGCGCGCCCGGTCCGGGCCACCGACTCGGCGACCGTGTCGAAGTCGATCGGAGAGAGCGAGCGCAGGTCCACGACCTCGATCTGGCGGCCCTCCTCGGCCGCCGCGTCCGCGGCCTCCAGGCAGACCTTGACCATCGGGCCGTAGGCGATCAGCGTCAGGTCCCGCCCCGGACGGACGACACGGGCCGCGTGCAGCGGGTGCAGCGGGGAACCGGTCGGGTCCAGCTGGGCCTTGTCCCAGTAGCGGCGCTTCGGCTCCAGGAAGATCACCGGGTCGTCCGAGGCGATCGCCTGGCGCAGCATCCAGTGCGCGTCCACCGGGTTCGACGGCGAGACGACCTTCAGGCCGGCGGTGTGCACGAAGTACGCCTCGTGCGACTCGCTGTGGTGCTCGACCGCGCCGATGCCGCCGCCGTAGGGGATGCGGATGGTGACGGGCAGTCGGACCTGGCCCAGCGCACGGGCGTGCATCTTGGCCAGCTGGGTGACGATCTGGTCGAAGGCCGGGTAGACGAAGCCGTCGAACTGGATCTCCACCACCGGGCGGTAGCCGCGCAGCGCGAGGCCGATCGCGGTGCCGACGATGCCGGACTCGGCCAGCGGGGTGTCGATGACCCGCTCGTCGCCGAAGTCCTTGTGCAGGCCGTCGGTGACCCGGAAGACGCCGCCGAGACGGCCCACGTCCTCGCCCATGACCAGGGTCTTCGGGTTCTCGTCCAGGGACCGGCGCAGCGCCTCGTTGAGCGCCTTGACCATGGTGAACTGCTCGACCGCCATCAGAGGTCCTCCCCTTCGCCCTCGAAGGAGGCGGCGTACGCGACGTACTCCCGGCGCTCCTCGTCCACCAGCGCGTTCTCCTCGGCATAGACATGCTCGAAGATCGACACCGGGTCCGGGTCCGGCATGGTCCGGACGCCCTCGCGCACCCGGCGCGCCAGTTGCTCGCTCTCGGCCTCGACCGCCTCGAAGAACTCGGCGTCGGCCCAGCCCTCGCGGGTCAGGTAGGCCTTGACCCGGGCGATCGGGTCCTTGAGCTTCCACTCCTCGACCTCGTCCGAGATCCGGTAGCGGGTCGGGTCGTCGGAGGTGGTGTGCGCGCCCATGCGGTAGGTGAAGGCCTCGACGAGCACCGGGCCCTGCCCGCTGCGGGCGTGGTCCAGGGCCCAGCGGGAGACCGCGAGGCAGGCCAGCACGTCGTTGCCGTCCACCCGGATGCCGGGGAAGCCGTAGCCGTCCGCGCGCCGGTAGAGCGGGACGCGGGTCTGACGCTCCGTCGGCTCGGAGATGGCCCACTGGTTGTTCTGGCAGAAGAACACCACCGGGGCGTTGTAGACCGAGGCGAAGGTGAAGGCCTCGTTGACGTCGCCCTGGCTGGACGCGCCGTCGCCGAAGAAGGCGATCACGGCGTCGTCGGTGCCGTCCTTGGTGATGCCCATCGCGTAGCCCGTGGCGTGCAGCGTCTGCGAGCCGATCACGATGGTGTACAGGTGGAAGTTCTTCTCGTTGGGGTCCCAACCGCCGTGGTTGACCCCGCGGAACATGCCCAGCAGGTTCAGCGGGTCGACGCCGCGGCACCAGGCCACGCCGTGCTCGCGGTAGGTGGGGAAGGCGTAGTCGCCAGGGCGCAGCGCCCGTCCGCTGCCGACCTGCGCGGCCTCCTGGCCGAGCAGCGAGGCCCACAGACCCAGCTCGCCCTGACGCTGGAGGGCGGTGGCCTCCGCGTCGAAACGACGGACCAGGACCAGGTCGCGGTAGATCGAACGCAGCTCTTCCGGAGTCGTCTCCAGGGCAAAACGGGGGTTCTCCACCCGTTCCCCCTCCGGGGTGAGCAGCTGCACCAGTTCCGGTGCAGCATCCAGGGCGGCGTCCCTCGCCCCCGTCGTGCTCTCGACGGTCACGTTCACTCCTCGGTCTGTCCGGTCTCCGGGGTCTCCGGCAACCGGTCCGGTCGCCTGCTCCGCGTGACGCGCTGGGTGTGCGCGAGATGTCGGATCGGCGGGTGGTGTGCCCTGATCCTCGCGGAGAAACGCTACCCAGGGGAAGACCCAATTGCAGTTGTGGTAGGACGTCCAACAACCCATATGTGATCAGACCATGAAAGTCTGTGCATATGACCGATAGCGGGCGAATCCGGGTGTTCCTCGTCGACGACCACGAGGTGGTGCGGCGCGGCGTGCACGAACTGCTCAGCACCGAGCAGGACGTCGAGATCGTCGGCGAGGCGGGCACCGCCGCCGAGGCGCTGGCCCGCATCCCGGCCGCCCGTCCGGACGTGGCGGTGCTCGACGTCCGGCTGCCCGACGGGAGCGGGGTGGAGGTCTGCCGGGAGGTCCGGTCGCAGCTGCCCGAGGTGCGCTGCCTGATGCTGACGTCCTACTCGGACGACGAGGCGCTGTTCGAGGCGATCATGGCGGGCGCCTCCGGCTACGTGCTCAAGGCGATCCGCGGCAACGACCTGCTGACCGCCGTCCGGGACGTGGCCGCGGGCCGGTCGCTGCTCGACCCGGTGGCCACCGCCCGGGTGCTCGACCGGCTTCGCGACGGCGGCAGGGCGCCGGAGGACGAGCGCCTGTCCGGACTGACCCGGCAGGAGCGGCGGATCCTCGATCTGATCGGGGAGGGCCTGACCAACCGTCGGATCGGCGAGGAGATGCACCTCGCCGAGAAGACCGTGAAGAACTACGTGTCCAGCCTGCTGGCCAAGCTCGGCATGGAGCGGCGGACCCAGGCGGCCGCGTTCGTGGCCAAAATGCACGCCGAGGAAGGCTGAGGGATCAGGAGGGTTCAAGAGTGATCAGTCGCGTGATCACGTGAACTGATCTTCGCCAACCGGCCAGTACCATCTGCGCCGTGACGTACCGTCAGCTTCTTGAGCCTCCTCCTGTCCCACCCGTCCCACTGTCGCCCCCAGCTGCGTCGGAACGGGTGGCGGGGGTCCCGGTCCGGGCCGTGCTGGCCCGCTACGACCTGGGCGCGCTGCTGAGCGCGGAGCGGGTCGGGCAGGGGCTGCTGAGCCGGGTGCTGCGGGTGCGCACGGAGGCCGGTGAGTTCGCACTCAAGCTCTACCTCAACGACACGGGTCAGGCCTCGGGACCCGTCATCGCCGGCCAGCACCGGGCCGTCGCGGCGCTCGCGGCGCACGGCGTGCCCGCGGTCGCCCCGCTCCCGGCGCGGGAAGGACGGACGCTGGTGCTGGTCAGAGGGCGTCGCTACGCTCTCTTCCCCTGGGTCCCGGGCGGACCGGCCCCTGCCGCTTACGCTTCGGAACAGGCGCGGGAGTTGGGGACGGTGCTCGGGCGGGCGCATGCACGGCTCGCCGATTTCCAGCCAACCCCGGTGCGGCAGGTTCGGGAGAGCGCCGACCCGGCCCGGACCCTCGCCGAGATCGACCACCTGCTCGCCCGGGCCCGGCTGCACCAGCCCCGCGAGGACGTGGACCTGCTGGCCGAGCACCACCTCCGGGTGCGGCGGGAGCTGCTCCGCGCCCACGCGGACGCCCGGCCGGCCCGGGACGAGGTACCCCCGGAAGGGTGGGTGCACGGCGACTTCCATCCGCTGAACGTGCTCTACCGGGACGGGCGGCTGGTGGCGATGATCGACTGGGACCGACTGGGTGTCAGACCCCGCGCGGAAGAGGCGGTCCGGGCCGCGACGCAGTTCTTCGCCCGCGCTGACGGCGTGCTCGATCTGGCCCGCGTCCGCGAGTACGCCCGGGCGTACCGGACGGCCTCCGGTACGCCGGTCTCTGACGTCCGCCTGGCGGTGCGCCGGGTGTGGTGGGAACGGCTCAACGACTTCTGGATGCTGCGGTGGCGCTACGCGCGTGGTGACAGCCGCCCCAGTTCCCTCTTCCCGGCTGCCGCCGCCCAGATCCTGTGGTGGACGGAGGACTACCAGCAGGTGCTCGACGCCTACACGAACTAGCCCCCGGCCAGGGGCCCTGAAGGGGCCTCAGGTCGTGCTGGTGGGTGTGGCCCCGCCGGTGGGGCCGTTGGCGGAGCCGGTCGTCGTGGTCGGGCTGATGGTCGGCGTCGCGCTCGGGGACGCGGGGGACGTCGGGGAGGTCGTCTCCGTCGGCGACGGCGAGGTGGTCTCCGTCGGCGTCGGGGAGGCCGTCGGGCTCGGCGATGTCGTGGGCGTGGAGCGGGTCCGGGTGGGGGTGGGCGTCGGGGCGGACGTGGTCGGCGCCTGCGTCGTCGCGGGGGCGGAGGTGGCCGGTGCCTCCGTCGTCGCCGGGGCGGACGTCGGCGGCGGGGTCGAACTCGTGCCGGTCTTGGGCGTGCCGCCGCCGTTGTGCAGGGCGAGCGCGATGCCCAGGGCCACCGCGGCCACACCCACCAGGACGGCGATCACCGCGAAGGCGACCTTGCCACGGCGCTCCGGCTCCTCCTCGTCGCCCTCGCCCTGGTACGCCACGGGCGTGCCCAACTGCGGGGTGCTGGGCGCGACCGGCACCGGCGGGGGCGCCACAGAGTTGATCTTCGTCGTGGGAGTCGCGGCCTCGGCCGCCAGGGCGGCGGGGGGCAGCACCTCGGTCATGCCCGTGGCGGCGTGCATCTGCCGCAGCGCGTGCTGCACGTGGGCCCGGAACTCGTCCGCCGTCTGGTACCGGTCGTCGGGCTCCTTGGCCAGCGCGCGCAGCACCAGCGGGTCCAGGCCGGCCGGCACCCTGGGGTTGGCCTGGGACGGCGGCACCGGCGGGTCCTGGACGTGCTGGTAGACCACCGACAGGGGTGTGTCCCCCGTGAACGGCGGTCGCAGCGCGAGCAGTTCGTAGAGCATGCAGCCGGTGGCGTACAGGTCCGAGCGGTGGTCCACCGGCTTGCCGAGGGCCTGTTCAGGCGACAGGTACTGGGGAGTGCCCATGACCATCCCGGTCTGGGTCATCGTGCTGGTGGCCCCGGTCAGCGCGCGGGCGATGCCGAAGTCCATCACCTTCACCGCACCCGTGCTCGTGATGATCACGTTGGCCGGCTTGATGTCCCGGTGCACGATGCCGTGCCGGTGGCTGTAGGCCAGCGCCTCCAGGATCCCGGCGGTGATGATGAGCGCCTGGTCCACGGGCGGCGGCTGCTCGCTCTGCAGCAGCTCGCGCACGGTGCGGCCCTCGACCAGCTCCATCACGATGTAGGGGACGCTCTCCCCGTCCCGCTGCTCCTCGCCGGTGTCGTAAACCGCGACCACCGCATGGTGGTTGAGCGAGGCGACCGAATGAGCCTCGCGGGTGAACCGCGAGCGGGCGATCCGGTCCTCGGCGAGTTCGGGGCGCAGCACCTTGATGGCCACGGTCCGCCCCAGGCGCACGTCCTGCGCGGCGTAGACCTCGGCCATGCCGCCGCGGCCGAGCCGGCGCAGGATGCGGTAACGGCCCTCGCCGAACACGGTGGGCACACCGTTGCTCCGGACCGACGGCTGCTCCTGCGTGGCCTCCTCCGCCGGCCGCTCGTCGGCCGGCGGGACGTCCGGGGCAGCTCCGTCGGCGGGGCGCTGCGGCTCGCCGCCGTCATCGTCCCGGGGGTGCTGCTCGTCTGCCATCGCTCTCCGCCGTACTCGTGCGCAACGTCTTCCGCAACGCTACCCGTTGGGGCAGGCCGGTGCGGGGACCGCGTGTTCGGACGGTCGCCGGGGAATCCTCAGCGACCTGTGGACTCTCCCGGCACGGCCGGGGCCGCCGCAGCCGGGCGGACCGGTGCCAGACCGTTGTAGCTCGGGTCGGTGTTCGCCTTCTTCTGGACCAGCCAGGCGATCAGCAGGGCGCCGAGCACGAGGACCGCGATGACGATGCCGACGGCCAAGGCCGCTGCCCCGCAGCCGCGTCCGGCGTGGCCCTTGCCCAGCGCGTCCGGTCCGGCCACCGGCCGCGGCGCCATCGGCGCACCCGTGGGACGCGGCGCCGCCACCGGCCTGGGCGCCATCGGCGCACCCGTCGGCCGCGGCGCGGAGGTGGCGTACGGCGGCGGAGTGGGCCGCGGCTGCGGCACCGGCGTCGGCCTCGGCTGCGCGTAGGGTGGCGGGGTCTGACGCGGCGTCATCCCCTGCTGCGGGTACGGCGGCGGGGTCTGCGGGTAGGGCGTGGGCGTCCTCGGGGCCTGCGGATAAGGCGTGTTGAGGGGACCCTGCGCGTGCGGGAACACCGCGTTCTGCCCGGAGCCGCCGACGTTGCCGAACCGGGGTCCGCCGCCGACCACCTGCGGAGTGTTCGCGGCGCTGCCCGCTCCCGAGGCGACCCGCAGGCACTCGGCCCGCATCTCGTCGGCGCTCTGGAACCGGTGCGCGGGGTCCTTCCGCAGCGAGCGGGCGACCAGCGCGTCGACCTCCGGCGGCACTGCGGTGTTCAGGCTGGACGGCGCCGGGGGCGTCTCCTGGACGTGCATGTACGCCATACCCAGGGGCGTGTCCGACTCGAACGGCAGCCTGCCGGTGAGGAGTTCGAAGAGCAGGCAGCCGACGGAGTAGAGGTCCGCGCGGGCGTCCACGCTCTTGCCCAGCGCCTGCTCGGGGGAGAGGTACTGGGGAGTGCCGACCACCATGCCGGTCTGCGTCATCGAGGTGACCCCGGACTGCATGGCACGGGCGATGCCGAAGTCCATCACCTTGACGACGCCGCGCTTGGTCATCATGACGTTGGCGGGCTTGATGTCCCGGTGGACCAGCCCCTGCTCGTGCGAGGCGGACAGCGCCGCGAGCACGTCGGCGGCGATGTTCAGCGCCTTGGCGGTGGGCATCGCCCCCTGCTCGGCGATGTCCTTGCGCAGCACGTTGGAGAGGGAGTCGCCCTCCACGTACTCCATCACGATGAAGGGGACGGGGACCCCGTCGGTGTCGTCCTCGCCGCTGTCGTAGACGGCGACGATGTTGGTGTGGTTGAGCCGGGCCACCGCCTGGGCCTCACGGCGGAAGCGCTCCCGGAAGGACGCCTCCCGGGACATCTCGCCGAGCATCGTCTTGACGGCGACGGGACGCTCCAGGACGGTGTCCTCGGCCAGGTGCACGGTGGCCATGCCGCCCTGACCGAGCAAATCCCTTAGTACGTAACGGCCGTGACCAACCGTCCGCGACTCGCTCATCCGCCCGTGCCTCTCTCCCCCGGCTCCCCTCGGGAGCTCGCCCGCTAAGGCTAGCGGCGAACACCTGCCTCCACCCACCCCGGTGCCCCGAAGGCCCCGCCAGGGGCCCGTGGGGCCCCTCCAGGGGCGCGAGGATCCCCACCCTTCGGGCAGGAGGTGCCCCCAACCCTTCGGGCGGGAGGTGCCCCCACCGCGACCAGCCCACCACTCGGGGGGCCGGCCTGCGGTCAGGGTCGAACCTCTCTCAGTGGTGGGCTGGTCGCGCAGTTCCTCGCGCCCCCGGAGGGGCCCCGCGCGTGCCTAGAGGTACGGACCGGAGCGGAGGGGGCCCTGGGACTCGTCGTCGGGGTGTGCGCCGCCCGCACCGGGCGGCAGCGCACGGCGCATCTGCTCCAACTGCGCGCGCGCAGCCATCTGCTGGGCGAACAGCGCGGTCTGGATGCCGTGGAACAGGCCCTCCAGCCAGCCGACCAACTGCGCCTGGGCGATCCGCAGTTCGGCCTCGCTCGGGATGGCCTCCTCGGTGAACGGCAGCGAGAGCCGCTCCAACTCCTCGACCAGCTCGGGCGCGAGACCCGCTTCCAGCTCCTTCACCGACGAGGCGTGGATCTCCTTGAGCCGGGCCCGGCTCGCCTCGTCCAGAGGCGCGGCCCGTACTTCCTCCAGCAGCTGCTTGATCATGCTGCCGATCCGCATGACCTTGGCGGGCTGCTCCACCATCTCGGTGATCGGCAGTTCCCTAGGCTCCTCCTCCCCGGAGCCGGAGCCCTTTCCGCCCGACTGCGAAGCCGTGGCGGGGACCGCTCCGACGGGGAGTCCGTCGGGGCCGACGATCAGGACCTGGGGGCCGTCTTCGGGCCGTGGGTTCATCGGCGTGTTCATGGGCGCCATTCTCCCTCAGGCGTGGTGAAGGCGAGGTCAGAGTTTCCGGATCCGCCATCCGAACAGTGCGGCCCCCGCGCCGATCAGCGCCAGGCCGATGCCCAACGGCAGCCAGCGGCGGGCGAGTCGTACCGCTCCGGTGTCGCGCATGACGTCGAGCACCTGCGCCTCGGGGGCGGCGGTCACGACGGCCCGCGGGCCCAGCGGCGGCGGGACCTGGCCGGGAGGTCCCCAGCTGAGCAGGCCGTCCTGGTGTGTCCGGTGCCGTCCGGACCGGTCGGCCGACGCTGTGGGGGAAGCGGAGGCCGAGGCGGACGACCCCGCGTCCGACGCGGTCGTCCCCCCGGTCCCGCCGCTCGGCGTCGGGCTCGGGTCCGCGGGGTGGCTGGGCAGCAGCGGGCTCAGTACGGGCACCGGGAGCCCGGAGAGTTGCAGGGTCGGACTCGCGGTGGGGTCTGCCGAAGCGCTCGGGCCGGTGGTCTGCGCTGAGGGCGCGTCGCTCGTGGCCGACCCGGTGGGCGAGTCCGGTACGGAGGCGGGGGCCGAGGGCGTCACCGGCAGACCCGGTCGGGAAGGGGCGCCCGGCACTCCGGGGAGCGACGGCCACACCAGTGTCACCGTGCCGCCACCCGGCAGCGGCAACTGGATCGTGCCGCCGCCCCGGCAGGGTTTGCACTCGGGCGAGGCCTCCGCGGGCGACGCCGCGCCCGCCAGCAGCAGCAACGCGGCGGCGCCGGATGCCGACGCCGCCTTGACCGTGCCCGCAATGCCCCTCATACCAGACAATTAGGACAGCCTGCCGTGGCCCCGGCAAGCCCGGTTCACCCGGGCGCGTCCCGGAGAACCGCCAGGGTCAGCGGGCCAGCACGATCTTGCCGATGTGCGCGCTCGACTCCATCAGCCGGTGCGCTCCGGCCGCGTCCGCCATCGGGAAGACGCGGTCCACGACGGGCCGCACCGAGCCCGACTCGACCAACGGCCACACGTGCTCGCGCACCGAGGCCACGATCGCCGCCTTCTCGTCCAACGGCCGGGCACGCAGACTGGTCGCCGCGATCGCCGCACGCTTCGCCATCAGCTTCGACAGGTTCAGCTCGCCCTTCACCCCGCCCTGCATGCCGATGACCACCAGCCGGCCGTTCACCGCCAGGGCGTCCAGGTTCCGGTCCAGGTACTTGGCACCCATCACGTCCAGGATCACGTCCGCCCCGCCCAACTCCCGGACGGCTTCGACGAAGTCCTGCTCCCGGTAGTTCACCAGCACGTCCGCACCCAGCTCCTGACAGGCCGCCAGCTTCTCCGCCGACCCCGCCGTCACCACGACCCGCGCGCCCACGGCCTTGCCCAGCTGGATCGCCATCGTGCCGATGCCGCTGGAACCGCCGTGGACCAGCAGCGTCTCCGCCGGGCGCAGATGCGCCACCTGGAACACGTTCGACCAGACCGTGCAGACGACCTCGGGCAGGGCGGCCGCGTGGACCAGGTCCACCCCCTTGGGCACCGGCAGCAGCTGCCCGGCCGGGACGACCACCCGCTCCGCGTATCCGCCGCCGGCCAGCAGGGCGCAGACCTCGTCCCCCACGGCCCAGCCGGCGACGCCCGGCCCCAGCTCGACGACCCGTCCGGACACCTCGAGCCCGGGGTAGGCCGACGCCCCCGGCGGCGGGTCGTAGAAGCCCTGCCGCTGCAGCACGTCCGCCCGGTTGACCGCACTGGCCGCCACCTCGACCAGCACCTCGCCCTCACCCGGCACGGGGTCGGGTACCTCCGACCACACCAGCTCCTCGGGACCACCGGGCTTCGCAATCGTGATCGCATGCATGGCCACG
Source organism: Streptacidiphilus monticola (assembly GCF_042658505.1). NCBI lineage: Bacteria > Bacillati > Actinomycetota > Actinomycetes > Kitasatosporales > Streptomycetaceae > Streptacidiphilus > Streptacidiphilus monticola. The sequence continues at coordinate 112,157 of NZ_JBHSQJ010000084.1, forward strand.
ACGCTACTCGCAGACCCGCCGGATACCGTGCTCGGGTGATCCGTCTGCCCGCTGTGTTCCGCCGAGCCCTGCCCGCGCTCGGGCTCTACGCCGGGATCCGGCTGCTGGGCCTGGCGGTCCTGGCCGCCTGGGCCGGGGCGGAGGGGCGCAGCCCGCACCAGCTGCTGTCCGCGCGCTGGGACTCGCTCTGGTACTCCGACATCGCGCGGCACGGCTACTTCTGGCCCGGCTATGTCGCCAGTCCGCACGCGCGCGGCGCCGGTGCCCACTCCCACCTGGCCTTCTTCCCCATGCTGCCGTGGCTGGAGCGGCTGCTGCACGCGGCCACCGGTCTCTCCGAACCGGACGCCGGCCTGGCCGTCAGCGCCGTGGCCTCGCTGGCGGCGGCACTCGGGATCTTCGCGGTCGGGGAGCGGGTGGCCGGCACCCGGGCGGCCACCCTGCTGGTCGTGGTCTGGGCGGCACTGCCGATCGGCGTGCTCCAGTCGATGGCGTACACCGAGTCCCTGTTCACCGCGTTCGCGGCGTGGGCGCTCTGCTGCGTCCTGCGCGAACGCTGGGTGGCGGCAGGCGTGTTGGCCTCGGCGGCGGGCCTGACCCGGCCCTCGGGAGCGGCCGTCGTGGCCGCGGTCTGGGCCGGTGTGGCCCTGGGCCGCGGCGGCGGCCGCTGGCTCGGCGCCGCGATCGCCCCCCTGGGCCTGGCCGGCTACGTGCTCTGGGTCGGCGCCCGGACCGGCCGCGGTCTGGCCGGTTACCTGCGGATCCAGGGCGACTGGGGCAACGGCTTCGACTTCGGCGCAGCGTACGGCCGGTTCGTCTGGCGGCAGTTGACGAACTCCCCCGGCGCGGGGATCGGCCTGCTGGCTTTCGTCGCGCTGGTGCTGTGGGCCTACGCGGCGTGCCTGAGGCAGCGTCAGCCCGTGCCCCTGCTGGTCTACACGGGGGTGATCGTCGCGATGTCGCTGGGCGCGCAGGCGTACTTCAACTCCAAGCCGAGGCTGCTGCTGCCGGGATTCCCCCTGTTCCTGCCGCTCGCCACCTGGCTCGCCACGCTGCGTCCCCGCTGGACGGTCGCCCTCCTCACCGCGCTCGCCGCGGCGTCCGCCGCGTACGGAGCCCTCTGGCTCCTCGGCCCCGGCCCCCCGTGACCCTGGAGGCCCCGTCAGGGGCCTTTTCAGGGGCGCGAGGAACTGCGCGAGAAACACACCACTCGGGGAAGTCCGGCCCGCAATCGGGGTCGAACCTCCCCGAGTGGTGGGTCGGTTGCGCAGTTCCTCGCGCCCCTGCGGGGCCCCTGCGGGGCCGCGGGGCGCTACAGCGGGATGGTGGGATCCGTGCGCCGGATGGCGATGACGCGGTCCATGGGCTGCAGCCTGCCCGCCTCGGGCTCGTTGTACGCCAGTCTGCGCTTGCCCCGGACCACCGCCACCACCAGGTCGCCGCACTCGGCGGGGCTCCTGCCCACCTCCGACGCCCGGACCGGCCGGTCGATCACGTCCAGTCCGTTGCCGACCGTCAGCAGGTCGTCCAGCACCGCGCCCGAGTTCGGGCTCAGCGCCGAGACCCCCAGCAGGCGGCCGGCCGAGCTCGACGTGGTGATCACCGACGTCGCCCCGCTCTGCCGCAGCAGGGGGGCGTTCTCCTCCTCGCGGGCCGCCGCGGTCACCACCGCGGTGCGGTTCAGCTGACGTACCGTCAACGTGGCCAGCACCGCAGTGTCGTCCCGCTGCGGGGCGATGATGATGTGCGCGGCACGCTCGATCTCCGCCCGGCGCAGCACCTCCGTCCGGGTCCCGTCGCCCATCACGGTCGCCAGGCCGTCGCTGTTGGCCACCGCGACCGCCTTCTGCGTCGGGTCCACCACCACGACCTGGCCCCGCTGCACGCCCTTGGTGAGCAGCGTCTCCACCGCGTTGCGGCCCTTCGTGCCGTAGCCGATCACCACGACGTGCTGGTCCAAGGACGACCTCCAGCGGTTGATCCGCCACAGCCGACGGGTGCGGGTGGTCAGCACCTCCAGCGTGGTGCCGACCAGGATGATCAGGAAGAGCACGCGCAGCGGCGTGATCACCAGGATGTTGACGAGCCGTGCGCCCGCGCTGACCGGCGTGATGTCGCCGTAGCCGGTCGTCGAGAGGGTCACCGTGGCGTAGTAGAAGGAGCCCAGCAGGTCCGGGTGCCCCCGTGCGCTGTCGTGGTAGCCGCTGCGGTCGGCGTAGACGAGCAGTGCGGTCAGGACCAGCACCAGCAGGGCCAGCGCCAGCCGGCGCAGCACCTGCCGCAGCGGGGGCTCGACGTGCTCCGGCAGGCGGATCCACTGCAGCCCTGCCTCGGCCGTGTCCTCCTCCCGCGTCAGCATCCGCCGGGGACCTCGAGGATCTCGACGACCTCCCCCGGCGCCACGCCGCCGGGCGGCACGACCGCGAGTCCCTCGGCCAGCGCCAGGCCGCGCAGCATCGCCGGGCCGTCGAACCCTAGCGGGACCGCGCCCCGTTCGGGCAGCAGGACCGGGACCAGCCGGGCGTCGTGCGGGTGCCAGGGCAGCGCGGCCGCGGCGGGGCAGCGGTAGGGCTCCGTCGCGGGGAGCCCCGCCAGCGTACGCAGCAGCGGTTCCGCCAGCGTCGCGGCTCCGGCCACGGCGGCGAGCGGGTTGCCGGGAAGGCCGACGATCCAGCGGCCCGGGGCGAGCCGGGCCAGCAGCATCGGGTGCCCCGGGCGGACGGCGACCCCGTCGACCAGCAGCTCCGCGTCCAACTCCCGGAGCGCGTCGTGGAGATGGTCCACTGGCCCGGCGGCCGTGCCGCCGGTGGTGACCACGACGTCGGCGGTGCAGCCGCGCAGCGCGGTGGTCAGCGCGCCCAGGTCGTCCGGGATCCGGTGGGGCTCCGCGTCCCCCGCCGCGCCGTACCCGCGCAGCCAGGACGGCAGCAGCGGGCCGAGCGCGTCGCGGATCCGGCCGCCGCTGGGGACACCGGAGGTCAGCAGCTCGTCGCCGAGGACGAAGAGCTCGACCGACGGACGCCGACGGACCGTCAACCCGTCCCGTCCGGCGGCGGCGGCGAGCCCGAGCACGGCCGGGGTGACCACGGTCCCAGCGGGCAGCAGCGTCTCGCCGCGGCGGCACTCCTGCCCGCGCGGGCGGATGTCGCGGCCGGTGGCCAGCGGTTCGGCGCCGGTCTCGCGGAGCTGACCGTCCGTCACCTCGCCGTCCTCGCGGCGGAGTACGGCCGTGGCGTCGGGCGGGAGCGGTGCGCCGGTGGCGATGCGGACGGCGCAGCCGTCGGGCAGCGCGGCCGCGCAGGCGCCGCCGGCGAGCCCGGTCGCCGCGTCGGTGGCCAGCAGACGCCAGGGGCCGGGGCCGGACACCGCCCAGCCGTCCATGGCGGAGGTGTCGAAGGCGGGGAGGTCGGTGGCGGCGGTGAGCGGCTCGGCGAGGGCCGCGCCGAGCGCGGTCGCGTCGGCGGCCACGGTGACCGGCGGCAGCGGCACGGCCGCGCGGGCGGCGGCCCGCCGGGCCTGGTTCCAGCTCAACTCGCGCACGGGCTGCCGTTCCTGCCCCTCTTCCGCGTCCACGTCGTAGGGAACGTCTCCCCCGGTCAGGGCAGGCGAATCGGCCGAGCCGGGGCGGCGGGGGGCCGGCTGCAGGAACGGGTAGGCGGCCAGCAGGTCCGGCCCGGCGCCGGAGCCGGTCATTCCCCGCGTTCCCAGCGGGCGGCGAGCGACGACATCTTGGCGGCGGCCTCGTCGACGGCCACGGTCCCCCCGCCGGCCCTGGCGGCGGCGTACCCGACCAGGAAGGCGGTCAACGGCGCGGCGGGGCGCGCGATGTTGTGGGCGACGTCCTTGGTCATGTCGAGCAGCATGCTCGTGTCCACGGTCAGGTCATCGAGCCCGAGCTCGGCTTTCGCAGCGGCGATCCATTCATCCAGCACGCCCCTATGTTCCCCGACGCCCCTCCACGACGGGCACACCGGCACGCCTTGTTCCGCTGCGCGCCGGTCGGCTGGTACTGCCCCCGGCACAGGAGGCGGGGTCCGCTTCGCCCGGTGAAGGCCCGAACTCCGCGCGCAGCGCGGTGTGTTCAGACCCATGTCCCGGCGGAGTCGGGTCCGCCGTGGGCCTTCGGCCGGGTGCGGCCCAGGGGCATGAACGTCCGCCCCCGCGAGGGCCGGTCGAGCACCGGGTGATCGGGCGGTCCACGTGGTGGGGCGTCAACGGGGGCGGCTCGCCGCTCGGGCCCGCGCGAGGCGGACCTGTTCCCAGGTGTCGACGTCCACGCCCGCCCCGAGGGGGTCGGGCAGGCGGTGGGTGGCCAGCGCAGCGACCACCTTGCGGAGCGGGGCGCCGTTCGGATCTCCGAGCGTGGCGAGCTGCCGACGCAGCGGCGCCGTCCGGTAGACGGCGACCAGGGGCTGGTCGCGGCCGTCGCCGTCGACCAGCATCGCGACGGCCACGCCGGGCGTCACCGCCCCCGCCCGCAGGCGGTCCACGGTCCCCGCGTCCAGGAACGGCAGGTCCGCCGCGGCGACCAGCACCTGATCCGCCGTCACCGCCTGCAGCCCCGCCGCGATCGCCGCGACCGGGCCGCCACCGGGCGGGTCCTCGCGGACCCACCGCACCGGCCGCTGCGTCGGCCGCTCCGGGCCGACCACGACCAGGGTCCGGGCGCCCGCGTCCGCGCAGGCCGTCAGGACCCGGTCCAGCAGCGTCACCCCGCCGATCCGGAGGGACGGCTTGTCCTCGCCGCCCAGACGCCGGGCCGCGCCGCCCGCCAGGACCAGTGCGTCGAAAGGCTCCAGCTCCATGTCCTCAGTCTCCCCGGTCCTGTGCTCCCGATCATTCCCCTGCCTGAACTAGCCTTCCGCTCGTGCCCGACCACCAGCAGGACACCGAGACGCCCGCCATACCCGCGACGCCCGCGACGCCCACACCACCCGCGGTCCCGGCGCAGCGCGACGCGCCGCAGGAAGGGGCTCCGCCACGCGGCCGCGCCGTCACCCTCGTCCTGGCCGCGGCCGCGGTGGCGCTGCTCGGCGCCGCCGCCTACCACCTGGGCACGGTCTTCCTGGCCATCGCGCCCGCCAACCCGGTCTCGCAGCGCTACCAGAACCAGGTGACGGCACACGTCTATCCGGAGTTCGAGCAGAACTGGCAGCTGTTCGCGCCCAACCCGCTGCAGCAGACCGTCCACCTCCAGGCCCAGGTGCAGACGCTCCAGGGCGGCGTCCGCACGGACGAGGCGTGGATCGACCTGACCGACGAGGACCTCGCCGCGATCCGCGGCAACCTCCTGCCGAGCCACGTCCACCAGAACCTGCTGCGCCGGGCCTGGGACTACTACACCTCCTGGCACGACGACCAGGACGAGCACTCGACCGGCTACGGCGGCCCGCTCTCCGTCGAGTACCTCAAGCGGTTGGCGCTGCAGCGGATCGGCCGCACCTGGCACGGGCAACCGATCGTGCAGCTCCGACTGCGTGCCGAGACCGTCCCGGTCTCCGGCCCCGGGTGGACCGGAGCCGCCCAGCACACCGCGCCCGGCTACCGAACGCTGGGCTGGTGGGCCGTCTCCGCCGACGACTTCACCGGGCTGACGCTGGAGGCCACGCCATGATCGCCGACCGGGCCGCCCGCATGCTGGACGGACTGACGCTCCGTCCGGTCGCCCCCTACCAGGCGGCGATGGTCCGCATCGGCTTCGCGCTGACCTTCGGCGCGTTCCTGCTCCGCGAGTGGCCGCACCGGCTGGAGCTGTACGGCGACGGCGCCGCCTGGAGCGGCGACCTGGCGCGGCAGATGCTCGCGCAGAACCACTCCTTCACGGTGCTGGTGTGGTCGGACTCCCGGGTGTGGTTCGAGTGCGTCTACGCGGCGGCCATCGCCGTGAGCGCCCTGCTGCTGCTCGGCTGGCGCACCCGGGCGACGACGCTGCTGTTCCTGGTGCTGGTGCTGTCCGTGCAGAACCGGGCCGTGCTGGTCGGGGACGGCGGGGACAACGTCGTCCACCTGATGGCCCTGTACCTCCCGTTCACGCGGTGCGGCGAGGTCTGGTCGCTGGACGCGAGGCGTCCCCCGCGCGGCCGCGACCGGTCCGGCCCGGTGCTGTGGCTGATGCTGGGGGCGGCGTTGGCGGCCGCCCAGGTGAGCGGCTTCGCGAAACTGGGGATGCTGGACTTCGGCTGGTACTCCTGGGGGACGTTCTTCTGGGCGTACTGGGCCGCGGTCGGCATCTGGTGGTCCGTCAACCGCCGCGTCCCGCAGGGCGAGTGGCACCGCCTGCTGAACGGTCTGGCAAACCTGGTGCACACGGCGGCGATGCTGGTCATCGCGGCGGAGGTGTGCCTGGTCTACGCGACGGCGGGCTGGTACAAGATCCAGGGCTCGCTCTGGCAGGGCGGCACCGCGGTCTGGTTCCCGCTCCACATCCCGTACTTCGAGCCCTGGCCCGGCCTGTCGGGCCTGCTGTCGGGCAGCGCGGTGGTGCTGACGCTGGTGACCTACGGCACGGTGATCATGCAGGTGGGGTTCCCGTTCCTGGTGTTCAACCGGCGGATCAAGAACGTCCTGCTGGTGCTGATGATGGCCGAACACGTGGGCATCGCGGTGGCGCTGGGCCTGCCCTTCTTCTCCCTGGCCATGATCGCGGCGGACTCGGTGTTCCTGCCCACGACGTTTCTGCAGCGCGTGGGCCACGGGGGTGGCGCCCTCCGGCACCGCCTGGCTACCCGCGTGCGCCACTCGAACCCGCGCTCTTCCTTCGCCCCTGACCGCCCGGAGCAGGCCGTTTCCGGGGGTTGAGGGCGATTCGGCGAGGACAGGGGAACGTCGACGCGTTCCGATGGGCTGATGGCGCCCCTCGGATGAGGAGTCGCCGGCCGGGCCGCCGTCGGGCGCCTCACCGAGCAGCGGCAGGCCGAGAGCCACCTCGGGCCCTCCCGGCGGCCTTCGGCTCCGCCGACGAAGTCATCCGGTCCTTCCGGGAGTTCCGGCGACAGCACCCCGGACCGGACCGCCGCGTACCCCGGCCCCGGCTTGGCTTATCGGGCATCGCCGAAGGTCAGGAATGGGTTCCCTGCCAGTGGAAGAGGGCCATTCCCACGCTCGTCGCCAGGTTGAAGCTGGAGACGCCGGGGCGCATGGGGATGGCCACCAGGGCGTCCGCGCGGGCGCGGACGGACGCGCTGAGGCCCTGGCGTTCCGAGCCGAAGGCGAGGACCGCGTGGGGCGGGATGTCCACCGCGTGGAGGTTCTCGCCCTCGGGATCCAGGGCGAGCAAGGGACCGCGCCCGGTGGGGATCTGATCCGGCGTCACCCGCTCCACCGGGACCGCGAAGTGGAGGCCCGCGCCGCCGCGGAGGGCGTTCGGGTGCCAGGGGTCGAGGTCCCCCGTCGTCAGCACGCCCGCCGCGCCGAAGCCCGCGCAGAGGCGGACGACGGCGCCCACGTTGCCGAGGTTGCGGGGATTGTCCAGGAGGACCGTCGGGCTCTCCGAGGCCGCTACCCGGGCCAGGTGGTCCACAGCCCGCGGACGCCGGGCCAGGCCCGCCACCTCTGTGGCGTGCAGGCGCGGCAGCAGCGCGCGGAGCGCGGCCCGCGGCACGTCGACGAGCAGGGTGTCCAGCGGCGCGGCCACGTCCGGAGCGAGGTCCGCCGCCAGCGCCCGCACGCCCGGCCGGTCCGAGGTGAGGACGACGGGCACCTCCGCCCCGAAGCGCAGCGCGTGCTTCAGCGCGTGGAAGCCGTCGAGCAGGACGTACTCGGGCGAGGCGGCGAGTTCCGTCCAGCGGGCCAGGGCAGCGGCGTCGGTCACCCGCCTACCCTACGGGCGGGTTCGCGGGCGAGAACTCCGGCTCGGACCAGCGCAGTGGCAGCGCGCCGGGCAGGTGCACCACCTGGTCCACCGTCAGCTCGACGGCACGGTCCGCGGCGTCCCACTCGACGGCCGCCCGCCCCTGCACGAGCAGCAGGTCGCCCGTCTCCCAGTCGGGGACGGCCAGCCCGGCCGAGGGATTGACCTCCAGGTTTCCCAGGGACATGAACGCCGCGTTCCCGGGGTAGTCCGGCCAGCGCAGCCGGGTCGGCGAGAGCACCCGCAGGAAGCCGGGGTTTCCGCCGCGGTGGGAGATGTCGGCACGGCCCTCCGCGTCGGCCGTGGCGAGGAAGAAGGTGTCGGCGGTGGACAGCCGTACTCCGTCGGCCACGCCCAGTTCCGGGCCGCGACGGACCGGGCCGGGCCGGACGGCGGCGTCGGACGCGGCGACCACCTGCCGCTTCTGGATGTACTTGGGGCAGTTGGAGAAGACCTCCTCCGTCCGGATGCGGACGCCCTCCGCCGTGGCGACCGCCCGCCCGTTGACCCGCATCCGCCGACGCGTCGTCGGCTCCAGCGCGAGGGTGCCGAGGCGCGACCGGGCACCCTCGGCGAAGAGCGGGGCCAGCGGGTCGCCCGCCGTGGGTCGGGCGGCCACCCGGACGGTCCGCGGGTCCGGCGCGGTGGCGAACCCTGCCGGACCGGACAGGACGGTGGCCCACACCCGCCCCTCCTCGTCCACGGCCCCCACGGCCAGCAGTTGACGGTCCGCCAGGAACCGCGCCGCCACGTCGGGAATCTCGGTCCGCAGGCTGCGGGCGAGATGGGCGGCCCGGTCCGTCTCGCCGGCCCGGCGCTGGGCGGCCAGCTCGCCGGGGTGGTAGCCGGGCCCTTGGAGGACGGCCATCAGAAGAACCCGCAGGTCGGCGCCGAGGCGACGGGAGGCTCGGCAGCGCCGTCGATCGCGGGCGTGTAGACCTCGAGCCGGGTGCCGTCCGGGTCCTCGAAGAAGATGCCGCCCGAGGTCCGGCTCGGGCCGTGCGGGACGATCCCGTCGTACTGGAAGCGGGCGCCCCGCTCCTTGAGCGACCACTCGACCTCCTTGACCGCCTCCACCGAGTCGACCTCGAAGGCCAGGTGGTGCAGGCCGGCCAGGTCGCGCTGGTGCGCGTCGGCGGCCTGCTGCCAGAGCGTCAGCACGAGCCGCCCGTCCCGCCCCAGGCGGGCGTAGCGGTGGCCCGGCTCGGTGTCCTCCCCCGAGCCGCCGAGGTGCTCGAAGCCGAAGACCTCGCGGTAGAAGCGCAGCGACCGGTCGAGGTCGGTGACGTTCAGGCCGACGTGGCCGGTGTGGAGCTGGGTCACGGTCATGATCTCTCCCTCTGTCTAACCGGTATGGATGACAGTAGGGGTTAGTCACGGCGAAGGCAAACCGGTTCACGACCCCTGAAGGGTTAGACTTGCCGGCATGACCGAGGATCCCCGCCCGCTGCCCGACGAGCCGCTCTCGCTCGACCTGGTGAACACCTTCAAGCGCGGCTTCGACCTGTTCGCGGAGGAGGGCGGGACCGCACTCTGGCTCAAACTGCGGGGCCTGGAACGAAGTTCGGACGAGGACGCGACACGCGACGCGCTGCTCTTCACAAGGGTCGCGCTGCGCGCGGCAGTTGCCGATCCGGCGGACGTGGAGGGTCTCAACAAGGTGCTGGCGCACGGCCGGATCCAGCGCGTGCTCACTCCGGCCGGACCGCGCGACGAGCTGCAGATCGACGAACCCGCTTGGCTCCCCGCGTGGTTGGCGGCGGACGACTTCCTCAAGCTGGTCGCCAGGGGACGCGACCGGATCCGGGTCTGCGCCCACGAGAGCTGCATTCTGCACTTCTACGACACCTCGCAGAACGGCCGCCGCCGCTGGTGCTCGATGGAGCGCTGCGGCAACCGCGCCAAGGCGTCCCGCCACTACAGCAAGGTGGCCAACGCGAAGGGGCGCGGGGAGACCCCGCGCCCCTGAGGGGAGTCGGCCGCCGTCAGCGGCGCGCCGCCCGCGCCCGGCCCAGGACCTGGGAGAGGGCGATGACCAGCATGGTGCCGAGCAGCATCATCGAGCCGATCACGTCGATCTGGACCGGATAGGACCGCTGCACCGAGCCCCAGATGTACATCGGGAAGGTCTCCAGCTTGCCCGCCGTGAAGACCGTGATGATGTAGTCGTCCACCGAGATCGCGAAGGCCAGCAGGGCCGCCGCCGCGATGCCGGGGGCGACCAGCGGCAGCGTCACCTTCATGAAGGTCTGCGTCGGCGTGGCGTACAGGTCCTGCGCCGCGCGCTCCAACGTCGGGTCCATGCCCGCGAGTCGGGCCTTGACCGTCACCACCACATAGCTGACGCAGAACATCACGTGGGCGATGGTGATGGTCCAGAAGCCCATCGAGCCGGGGCCGATGGTGTTGAAGAACAGCGCGGCCAGCGTCGCGCCCATGACGACCTCGGGGGCCGACATCGGCAGGAAGAGAAGGGCGTTGATGCCGGAGCGGGCCTTGAAGCGGTGGCGCACCATAGCGAAGGAGATCATCGTCCCCAGCAGCGTGGCGACCACCGTCGCCACCAGGCCGATCTCCACCGAGAGGCCCAGACTGTGGCACATCTCGTTGCTGGCACAGGGGTTCTTCCACCCCTCCAGCGAGAAGCCGTTCCAGGTGTAGTTGTACTTGCCCTCCTGCCGGTTGAAGGACATCCACAGGATGACCACGTTCGGCAGCAGCATGAAGACGAAGACCAGGAAGGCCACCACGCCGAGCGCGTGCTCGCGGGCCCAGGCCAGCGGGGACTTCCGTCGCACCGCGAGCGGAGCGGTCTGAGCAGCCATCAGAGCAGATCCTCCGTCCCGGCCTTCTTGATGTAACCGAGCACCAGCACCAGCGTGCCCACCATCATCACCACGGACAGGGCCGAGCCCGCCGGGTAGTCGCTGGTGCTGCGCAGGAACATGTACTCGATCTTCTGGCCGACCACGCCGGTGTTCGCGTTGCCCAGCAGCTGGGCGTTGATGTAGTCGCCGACCGCCGGGATGAAGGTCAGCAGGGTGCCCGCCACCACGCCGGGCATGGACAGCGGCAGGGTGATCCGCCGCCAGGTGGTGAAGGCGTTGCAGTAGAGGTCGGCCCCGGCCTCGTGCAGCCGGTGGTCGATCTTCTCCAGCGAGGTGTAGAGCGGCAGGATGCAGAACGGCAGGAAGTTGTAGACCATGCCGCAGACCACCGCGGCGGGGCTGTTGATCACGTGGTCGCCGACGGTCCAGCCGAGCGCCGAGGTCACCTTGAGGATGTGCAGGCTGTTCAGCGCGTGCACCACCGGCCCCTGGTCGGCCAGGATCGTCTTCCAGGCGATGGTCCGGATCAGGAAGCTGGTGAACGAGGGCACGATCACCAGCGCCATCAACAGGCTCTTCCACCTGCCGCCGCGGAAGGCGATGAAGTAGGCCACGGGGTACGCCAGTGCCAGGCAGAACACCGTGCACAGCACGGAGTAGACCAGCGAGTGCGACATCTGCGGCCACGTCAGCCTGAGCGTGTCCCAGTAGTTGCTCCAGGCGTAGTGCCACTGGACGGTGAAGCCCTCGTCGTAGTTGCCGTGCTGGAACGAGGCGGAGACCGCCGTGAACATCGGCACCAGGAAGAACAGCACCAGCCAGAGCAGGCCGGGCGCGAGCAGCAGCCAGGGCAGCAGGTTCCGCCGCGGCCTGCGCTCCTCCGCCGGCGGAGCCGCCACCTCGGGCGGCTCGGCGGTCAGCGTTCCGGTCGTCACGCGGCGGCCTCCTCGTCCAACTCCGCACCGGCGTCGATGTCCTGGCCGCCGTCGAGGCCGAAGCCCTGGCTCGGGTCCCAGTAGACGGAGACCTCGGTGCCGGGGCGCTGGATGGCGCGGCCGGTGTTCTGCTCGAACACCGAGAACTCCTCGCCGCCGGCCAGCCTGACCAGGTACTGGGTGGAGACGCCGATGAAGGAGGTGTCCACGACCGTGCCGCTGAGCACGTTGGAGCCGGCCGGGATCCCGCTTGCGTCGGTGGCGAGTTGGGCCTTCTCCGGGCGGACGCCGAGGATCACCGCGCCGCTGCGGACCTTGCAGCGCCTCGCGTCCGCGGTGAGCTTGCTGCCGTGCGCGGAGATGGTCACGACGTCGCCGGTCACGCCCTCGACCGTGCCCTGGATCAGGTTGGACTGCCCCAGGAAGTTGGCGACGAAGGTGGTCTGCGGGTTCTCGTAGAGCTCCGCCGGCGAGCCCATCTGCTCGATCCGCCCGGCGTTCATCACCGCGATGGTGTCGGCCATGGTCATGGCCTCCTCCTGGTCGTGGGTGACGTGGACGAAGGTCAGTCCGACCTCGGTCTGGATCCGCTTGAGCTCGATCTGCATCTGGCGGCGCAGCTTGAGGTCCAGGGCGCCCAGCGGCTCGTCCAGCAGCAGCACCTGCGGCTGGTTGATCAGGGCGCGGGCCAGGGCGATGCGCTGCTGCTGGCCACCGGAGAGCTGGCCCGGCTTGCGCTTGGCGACGTGGCCCAGTTCGACCAGGTCGAGCATGTCGGTGACCTGCTTCTTCACGTCCTTGATGCCGCGGCGGCGCAGGCCGAAGGCCACGTTCTCGAAGATGTCCAGGTGGGGGAAGAGCGCGTAGTTCTGGAAGACCGTGTTGACCGGGCGCTGGTAGGGCTTGCGGTCGGTCACCTCCTCCTCGCCGAGGAAGATCTGACCGATCGTCGGGTCCTCCAGGCCGGAGACCATACGGAGCGTGGTGGTCTTGCCGCAGCCGGAGGCGCCGAGCAGGGCGAAGAAGGAGCCCTGCGGCACGGTGAGGCTGAGGTCGTCGACGGCGGTGAAGGAACCGTAGCGCTTGGTCAGCCCGACCAGGCGCAGGTCGCCGCCCGCGCTGCGGCCGAGTACGTCGTTGGAGCTCATCGAGCTTCTCCTGTCCGGGAGTTGACTGTCCAGGTGGGGGCGGCGGTCACTGGCCGATGACCTGCTGGAAGCGGTGGGTGTACTCGTCCAGCTGATGGATCTCCAGGGCCATGAAGCCGTGGGAGTTGGCGCGCATGGCCGAGGTGGGGACGATCAGCGGGTTGCCCGCGGCGTCCGGGTCCAGGTCCTTCAGCGCCGCCTCGGCGCCCTTGACCACGGGGATGTACTCGATCCAGTCGTCCAGCTCGGCGGCGACCTCGGGCTGGAGGTAGTAGTTGAGCAGCCGTTCGGCGTTCTTCTTGTGCCGGGCGAAGTTGGGGATCACGCAGTTGTCGCTCCAGGAGAGCAGTCCCTCCTTGGGCAGGTTCACGGTGACCAGGTAGTCCTTGCCCAGCTGGGCGACGTCACCTGAGTAGGCCATGGTGACCGCGGTGTTGCCGTTCTGGAAGTCGGACAGGTAGTCGTTGCCGGTGAAGGTGCGGATCTGCCCGGAGTTCTTGGCCTGCCGCACGTACTCCAGCGCCTTGCTGAACTCGGCGTCGGTGAACTTCTCCGGGTCGGCGCCGGTGGCCAGCATGGCGAGCGCCATGGTGTCCTCCATCTCGGAGAACAGCGACACCTTGCCGTGCAGGTCGGCGCGGGTGAAGACCTCGGCGATCGAGGTGATGGGCTGCTTCACCAGCTTGGAGTTGTAGGCGACGGTGGTGTAGCCGTAGGCCCAGGGGATGGAGAAGAGACGACCCGGGTCGCCCGGGTCCTTGAGCACGTCCGGCAGCAGGTTGGCGTGGTTGGGGATGTTCGCCAGGTCGAGCTGCTGGATGTAGTCGTAGGTCCGGTACTTGGGGATCATGTAGTCGCTGACGACCATGATGTCGTAGCCGGGGTCGATGCCCTTGACCAGCGAGGGGTCGATCTTCGTGTACCAGTCGTTGTTGTCGTTGACGACCTCGAGGTACTGGACCCTGATCCCGGTCTGCTTGACGAAGGCGTCGAGCGTGGGCCGCTTGTTCTGGTCCTTGTCGTCCACGTCGATGTACTGCGGCCAGTTGGCGAAGACCAGGCTCTTCTCGGCGTCCGAGTAGTCGTGGCCTGCCTGGCCGGTGGCCTTGACGCCCTTGGGGACGACATGTCCGGGTACGCCGCAGGCGCTGAGGCCGGCCGCACCGGCCAGCGCGGCGCCGCCCCTGAGCAGCGAGCGCCGGCTCATCCGCGCGGCGGCGGCACGGGTTCGCGTGCGGTTGGCGAACCGCAGCAGGTCGATCGAACGGGGACCCGTCATGGGGGAGGAGGGCCTTTCTCTCGCGGACGTGCACCACGGGTGCGACTCAGTGCCGCGTCAGGGAGCCCGACGCGGCACTGGCGGCGATTCCGCAGAGATTAGGGGGCGCCGCTTGTGTTTTCCACGGCCCTACGCTGTGTTGACCCCGAAATCGTTATCAACCGAGCCGTTCGGCAACGTGATCCGCACCTGCCCCTCACCCTCGGTGATCCGGGGTTCTTTCGGCTACCTACAGCCTGTAAAAGGCGAAACAGCTCTCTTTCTGCTCTGCAAATTCCATTCGGTTCCCCGGGCACGCATGATTCAGGGGCGCGGGACCTTCGGCCCCGCGCCCCTGGATATCCGCTCGCGGCGGTTACGCCGGGCGGCGTACCTCCATGACGCGGAAGCGGTTCGCCACGAAGGCCGAGTCCGCGTAGGCGGCGTTGGCGGCCGGGTTTGCGCCGGTGCCGTGCAGATCGGAGAAGGCCGCGGTCTGGTTGACGTAGACCCCGCCGGTCAGGTTGAGCGAGAGCGAGACGCCGGCGTCCACGCAGGCGCCCACGACGCGCCATTCGGTGTCGGCGTCCGTGGTGTAGGCCAGGGCCGTCATGGCACCGCGCTCACGGACCGTGCGCTCCATCAACTCGATTCCCTCATGGGCGGATTCGACGGCGACGGCGAAGGCCACCGGGCCGAAGCACTCGCCGGGCAGCTCGTCGCGGGCGGCGTCCAGGACCACCAGAGCAGGGGTGCGGGAGACCGCCTCCGGGAACTCGGGCACCGTCACCGCCCTTGGCGCCAGAGCGAGTTCGCCGTACTCGCCCTTGCCGGCCCGCTCCACGCGGTCGAGCACGCCCGGGTTGACGATCGCGCCGAGCAGCGCCGCCGCCCGACTGTCGTCCCCCAGAAGCGAGTTGACGGCGCCGACGAGGTCGTCGACCACCTCGGTGAAGGACTTGACGCCCTGGTCGGTGGCGACACCCTCGCGCGGGATGAGCAGGTTCTGCGGGCTGGTGCACATCTGCCCGCTGTACAGGGAGAGCGAGAACGCGAGGTTGGAGAGCATCCCCTGGTAGTTGTCGGTCGATGCGATCAGCACACTGTTCACACCGGCCTTCTCGGTGTAGACGAGCGCCTGGCGGGCGTTCTCCTCGAGCCAGTCACCGAAGGCGGTGGAGCCGGTGTAGTCGATGATCCTGACCTCGGGACGGACGGCGAGCGTCTTGGCCAGGCCCTCTCCCGGAAGCTCCGGGGCGAGCAGGACCACGTCCGGCGAGAACCCGGCCTCGGCCAGCACCTCACGGGCGACGGCGACCGTCAGCGCGAGCGGCAGCACCGCCCGTGGGTGCGGCTTGACCAGCACCGGGTTGCCGGTGGCCAGGGAGGCGAACAGGCCGGGGAAGCCGTTCCAGGTGGGGAAGGTGTTGCAGCCGATCAGCAGCGAGACGCCGCGCGGGCGGGTCACGAACTCCTTCTCCATGACCAGCGGCTCGCGCTTGCCCTGCGGCTTGGTCCACTCGGCGCGGGCCGGGATCCGGGTCTGCTCGGCGTAGGCCACCGCCACCGCCTCGAGGCCGCGGTCCTGCGCGTGCGGGCCGCCGGCCTGGAAGGCCATGCCGAAGGCCTGGCCGGTGGTGTGCATGACGGCCTGGGCGAACTCGGTGGAGCGCGCGTTGATCCGCATCAGGATCTCCACGCAGACCGCGGCGCGGAACAGCGGCGTGGCCTTGGCCCAGTCCGCCTGGGCGGCCTCCATGGCCGCGAGGAGCGCGTCCGGGGAGGAGGCGTGGGGGTAGGCGATCCCCAGCTCCGGACCGTACGGCGAGACCTCGCCGCCCTGCTCGGGGCCTGGGCCGACGCGGCCGTCCGTCCCGGGCTGGTCGGTCAGCAGCTCACCGCCCTTCAGCGCCTCGAAGGCGGCGGCCCCGTCGGCCACGGCGGTCTCGCCGTAGGCCTTCGGGAACTCGGGGAACGGGGACCAGTAGTCCCGACTGGCCAGCGCCGCCACGGCGCGGTCCAGAACGGCCTGGTGACGTTCGATCAGGGGGTGGTGAGCCATGGCTGCGCACTCCTCGTGAGGGCTCCGGCGACACTGCCTCCTGCCACACTAACCGAATGATCGGTCGGTTCACGAGGGGCGGTCGGCGGCCTTCTCCAGGAGCGCGGCGAGGGTTTCGAGCTCCGCCGGGGTGAGCCGGAAGAGCCCCTCCGGGGGCTGGGCGAGGATCTCCTGGGCCCGCAGGGCCATGGCCCGGCCGGTCTCGGTGAGGCTGACCAGCTTGCACCGACGGTCGTCCGGATCGGTGGTCCGCTCCACCAGGCCCCGCCGGACCAGGTCGTCGACGATCAGCGTGGTGTAGGGCTTGTCGGTGGCCAGCTTGGCCGCCAACTCGCTCATCCGCAGCGGACGCTGGACCAGTCGGCGCAGCGCCCGGCTGCGGGCGAAGCTGATGCCGGTGGCCTCGGCGACGCTGCGGCGGCGGTCGTTGTCCAGGATCAGCGCCTGCATCGCCGCGAGCGCGCGGGCAGCGGCGTCGCTGGCGTGCTGGTCATCGGCGGGCCGGGCGGGCTCGGCGTCGCCGGAGGGCCGGCCGTCGGGGGCCGGCCGGGGGCCGGCGTCGCCGGAGGGCCGGCCCTCGCGGGCCGATTGGAGGTCGGCGGCGGGCTGCCCCTCGCGCGGTGGTTCGGCGTGGGCTGCCTGCCGTGCGTCGCGCGCCTGCTGAGTGTCCGTCATGAGCTGCCGACCGCCGTCCGGGTGTCCTCGGTGGTGAACGCGGCCGCGGTGCGCTCGGCGGTCCGCCGGGCCGGGCGGCCGGTGGTGAGGATACCGAGCAGCAGGACGGTCAGCCCGCAGCCGGTGACGATCCACCAGCCGATGTGGCTGGCGGCGGCGAAGCCGCTGCGGAAGTCGCCCACCACGGCCGAGGTGACCACGGAGCCGATGACCGCGACGCCCAGCGACTGGCCGACCTGGCGGCTGGTGGAGGCCACCGCGGCCGCCACTCCGGCCTGGCTGCGCGGCATGCCGGAGACGGCGGTGTTCGTGATCGGCGCGTTGAGCAGCCCGAAGCCGATGCCGAACAGCGCGTAGGCGGTGAACAGCACGGCCGTGGAGGTGGTGGCGGACAGGCCGGTCAGCACGAGCCCGGACGCGGTGATGAAGACCCCCGCGGCCACCAGCGGCAGCCGCGGCCCCCGGGCGCCGACCAGCCGCCCGGACAGCGGCGAGAACAGCACGGTCATCGCCGCCATCGGCAGCGTGTAGAGGCCCGCCTTGGCGGCGCTGTAGCCCAGGACGTCCTGCAGGTAGAGGGTGTTGAGGAAGAGGAACCCGGCCAGCGCGGCGAAGCCGCTCACCGCGATCACGGTGGCTCCGGAGAAGGGCACGCTGCGGAAGAAGCGCAGCTCGATCAGCGGCTCCGGGCGACGCGACTCCACCAGCAGCAGGCCGACCAGGGAGGCCGCGGCCAGGGCGAAGCAGAGCATGGTCCGGGCCGAGATCCAGCCCGCACTCGGGGCCTCGATGATCCCGTAGGTGAGGGACGCCAGCAGGGCGATCACCAGCAGCTGACCGGCCGGGTCCACCCGGCGGGGGCGGGCGGCGCGGGACTCGGGGATGAAGCGTCCGGCGAGAACCAGCGCGGCCAGGCCGACCGGGATGTTGATCCAGAAGATCGAGGGCCAGCCGACCGCCCCCACGAGCAGGCCGCCGACCACCGGGCCGAGCGCCATGGAGAGGCCCACGGTGGCGCCCCAGACGCCGATGGCGCGAGCCCGCTCACGGGCGTCGGTGAAGGTGTTGGTGATGATCGACATCGCCACCGGGTTGAGCATCGAGCCGCCGACGGCCTGGACGGTCCGCGCGGCGATCAGCCAGCCGAGCCCCGGCGCGAGGCTGCACAGCAGCGAGCCGAGCGTGAACAGCGCGAGCCCGCACTGGAACACCCGCCGCCGCCCGAGCCGGTCCCCGGTGGACCCGGCCAGCATCAGCAGCGACGCCAGGACGACGGTGTAGGCGTCGATCACCCACTGCAGCCCGGAGACCGGCGCGTGCAGCTGGCGCTGGATGTCGGGGAGGGCCACGTTCACGATCGTGTTGTCGAGGCCCACGATGAACAGGCTCATACAGCAGATCGCCAGGACCAGGAACCGCCTCCTGGCTGTCAGCTCCGGCACGGCCGCCTCCCCGATGATTCAGTGACTACAACAGTTTCAACTATACAACTAATGCCAGGGCTGCGATACTCGTGCGCATGGTCGAACAGACGCGGGCGCGGCGGGACAGCTACACCGTGGACTCGCTGCTGGCGGTGACGGTCCGGGTCTTCAACGACCGCGGCTACGACGGCACGTCGATGGAGGACCTGTCGAAGGCCGCGGGGATCTCCAAGTCCTCGATCTACCACCACGTGCGCGGCAAGGAGGAACTGCTGCGCCTCGCGGTCGGCCGCGCCCTGGACGGCCTGTTCGCGATCCTCGACGAGACCGCGGCGTCGGAGGGCCCGGCGGTGGCGCGGCTGGAACACGTCATCCGCCGGATGACCGAGGTGCTGATCGCCGAACTCCCGTACGTGACGCTGCTGTTGCGCGTCCGTGGAAACACCCGCACCGAGCAGTGGGCGCTGGCGCGCCGCCGGGAGTTCGACCACCGCGTGGCCGAGATCGTCGCGGCCGCGGAGAAGGACGGCGACCTCCGCCCCGACATCGAGCCCCGGCTGGCCACCCGGCTGCTCTTCGGGATGGTCAACTCCCTGGTCGAGTGGTACCGCCCCGACAAGGACGGCGACCCCGCCCAGGTCATCGACGCCCTGACCCACCTCGCCTTCGACGGTCTCCGCGCCCACGCTCCGCGCGGATAGCCGGAAAGCCCTCGTCCGGGAGGCGGGTCGCCAGCCCACGGCCCTCGCTCCCGGGGCGGCGCCGAGCCAGGCGCGGCGGCACCGCTTTGCGCACGACCGAACCGCGACGGCCCCGCTGGTGGGCGCCGGCCGCCCTGCGGGCGCGAAGCGCCGCGCGCAGCGGGGCCGGCTCGGCGCTCACTCCCCGGCGTGGGAGGCGACGTCCGTTTCCTCGAAGACCAGGAGCGTCTGCGTGCTCAGCACGCCGGGGACGGACTGAATGCGCGTCAGCACCAGCTCCCGCAGGGCCCGGTTGTCCCGGGTGTGCACGAGCATCAGCACGTCGAAGTCACCGCCCACCAGGGCCACATGGGCCACTCCGGGCAGCGCGACCAGCGCGTCCTTCACCTCGCGCCACGAGTTCTGGACGATCTTCAGCGTGACGTACGCCGACGCCCCCTGCCCCGCCCGCTCGTGGTCGACCCGGGCCGTGAATCCGCGGATCACCCCGTCGTCGACCATGCGCGCGATGCGCGCGTAGGCGTTGGCGCGGGAGATGTGCACCTGCTCCGCCACCGCGCGGATCGACGCCCGGCCGTCCTGCCGGAGCAGGCGCAGGATCGCCTGGTCCACCCGGTCCAGCGCCCGCTGCACCGGCTCGTGACCTGTACCTGCCGCAGCCCCGGCCATCTGTTCAGCCGCCATGACCCCCTGCCCTCCCTCAGTGGACGAGCTGACACCACTTCACCGCCAACCGAGCCGTTTGTCCACCATGCCCGCGCACCCATAGCCAGTTCGATCAACAGACCGAACAATCGGTAGGGAGGACGCACCACGCCCGCGACCGGTCACCCCCCACCCTGGAGGTGCCTTCCATGACCCTGCTCGAACAGCCAGGACAGCAGTCCGCCGTCTGGCCGCCCGAGGCCCACGGGCCCCGGCGCGACCCCGCGCCCCTGCTGCCCGACCCGGAGCCGTTCCGGCTCCTCGGCACCGCCGCGGAGGCGCAGCTCGCCGCCAAGGACGGCGAGACGCTGCTCGACCTCTACCGCAGGCTCGTCCTCGGTCGCCGCTACAACCAGCAGGCCACCGCCCTCACCAAGCAGGGCCGCCTGGCCGTCTACCCGTCCTCCACCGGCCAGGAGGCCTGCGAGATCGCCGCCGCGCTGGCGCTGCGACCCACCGACTGGCTCTTCCCCAGCTACCGGGACACGCTCGCCGTCGTCTCCCGCGGCGTCGACCCCGTGGAAGCGCTGACCCTGTTGCGCGGCAACGCGCACAGCGGCTACGACCCGCACGCCTGGCGCACCGCGCCACTGTCCACCCCGCTCGCCACGCAGGCCCCGCACGCCGTCGGCCTCGCACATGCCGCGCGGCTTAGGGGAGATGACGTCGTGTCACTCGCGATGGTCGGCGACGGCGGCACCAGCGAGGGCGACTTCCACGAGGCTCTGAACTTCGCGGGCGTGCTCAACGCGCCTGTGGTCTTCCTGGTGCAGAACAACGGCTACGCCATCTCCGTCCCGCTGGCCAAGCAGTCCGCCGCGCCGACCATCGCCCACAAGGCGGTCGGCTACGGCATCCAGGGCCGCCTGGTGGACGGCAACGACGCCGCCGCCGTGCATGCCGTGCTCACCGAGGCCGTCGCGCACGCCCGCGCGGGGCACGGGCCGGTGCTGGTCGAGGCGATCACCTACCGCCTCGACGCGCACACCAACGCCGACGACGCCGGGCGTTACCGCACCCCCGAAGAGGTCGAGCACTGGCGCGAGCGCGATCCGCTGCCGCTGCTGGAGCGGTCCCTGCGCGCCCACGGGCTGCTGGACGACGCCACAGCCGCCCGCTTCACCGAGGAAGCCGAGGAGTTCGCCGCACGGATGCGCGCGATGTTTCACGTGGAACCAGAACTCGACCCGCTCAGCCTCTTCGCCCACGTCTACGCCGAGCCCACCCCGCAACTGCGTGAGCAGGCCGCCCAGCTGCGCGCCGAGATCGAGGCGGAGGCCGGCGCGTGAGCACCAGCACCCTCGCTCCCCAGACCTCCGCGACCATGGCGCAGGCGCTGAACTCCGCGCTGCGCGACGCCATGCGTGACGACCCGTCAGTCCATGTGCTGGGCGAGGACGTCGGCACCCTGGGCGGCGTCTTCCGGATCACCGACGGCCTGGCGGCCGAATTCGGCGCGGACCGCTGCCTGGACACCCCGCTGGCCGAGGCCGGCATCCTCGGCACCGCCGTCGGCATGGCGATGTACGGCCTGCGCCCCGTCGTGGAAATGCAGTTCGACGCCTTCGCCTACCCCGCGTTCGAGCAACTGGTCTCGCACGTCGCCAAGATGCGCAACCGCACGGCGGGCAGGCTGCCGCTGCCGCTGACCATCCGCATCCCCTACGGCGGCGGCATCGGCGGCGTGGAGCACCACAGCGACTCCTCCGAGAGCTACTACGCGCACACCCCGGGCCTGCACGTGGTCACGCCCGCCACGGTGGCGGACGCCTACGGCCTGCTGCGCGCCTCCATCGCCTCGGACGACCCGGTCGTCTTCCTGGAGCCCAAGCGGCTCTACTGGTCCAAGGCGGAGTGGTCCGCGGCCGCCCCGGCCCCCGTACCGCCGCTGGGCCGTGCGGCCGTTCTGCGGCCCGGCACCTCGGCCACGCTGATCACCTACGGGCCGTCCGTTCCGGTCTGCCTGGAGGCCGCTGAGGCGGCCCGTGAGGACGGGCTGGACGTGGGCGTGGTGGACCTGCGCACGCTGGTCCCCTTCGACGACGAGACCGTCTGCGCCGCTGTCCGCGCGACGGGCCGTGCCGTGGTGGTCCACGAGTCCTCGGGCTTCGCCGGGATGGGCGCGGAGATCGCGGCCCGGGTGACCGAACGCTGCTTCCACCACCTGGCCGCGCCCGTGCTGCGGGTCAGCGGCTTCGACATCCCCTACCCGCCGCCGATGCTGGAGCGGCACCATCTGCCCGGAGTCGACCGCATCCTCGACGCCGTGGCCCGACTCCAGTGGGAGCAGTGATGCCGACGGTGCGCACCTTCGCCCTGCCGGACCTCGGCGAGGGGCTGACGTCGGCCGAGATCGTCCGCTGGCTGGTCGCCGTCGGCGACCATGTGTCGGTCGATCAGCCCGTCGTCGAGGTGGAGACCGCCAAGGCGGTCGTCGAGGTCCCCTGCCCCTACGCCGGCGTGGTCACCACCCTGGCCGCGGACGCGGGCACGGAACTCCCGGTCGGCGCCCCGCTGATCACGGTGGCGGTGGCCGCGACTCAGGACGGCGAGCCCCCGGCCCCGGCGACGGGGGAGGGTTCGGGCAACGTCCTGGTCGGCTACGGCACGAGCGGCCACACGACGACCCGGCGCCGTCGGGTCACCACCCAGCCGCCGGCCGCCGCCCCAGCCGGTGCCGCAGGGGCTCCGGCGGGCGCCGCAGCCACCCCGACCGCGCCGACGGCCGACACGGTCGCCTCCGTCGGAGCGGTGGCGGTGATCTCGCCGCTGGTGCGCCGTCTCGCCAAGGAGCACGGAGTCGACCTGCGCACGGTCACCGGCACCGGCCCCGACGGGCTGATCCTGCGCGCGGACGTGCAGCGAGCCATCGAAGGCACGGCAGCAACTGCCGGAACTTCCGGGTCCGAGGCCGGGGTCACCCCGCTGCGCGGGGGCGCACGGCTGGCCGCGGAGAAGTTCAGCCGCAGTCGGCGGGAGATCCCCGACGTCACCGTCTGGGTCGACGCGGACGCCACCGAGCTGCTCGCCGCGAAGGCGGCGTCGGGCCTGCCCCTGCTCGCCCTGCTGGCGCGGATGTGCGTCGCCGCGCTGCGCAAGTACCCGCAGTTGAACAGCAGTGTGGTGACCGACGCGGAGGGCCGGGCCACGGGCGTCCGGCAGCACGCCTCGATCGGGCTGGGCTTCGCCGCGCAGACCCCGCAGGGGCTGGTCGTTCCCGTGGTGCGGGAGGCGCAGTCCCTGACGACCGAACAGCTTGCCGAGGAGCTCGCCCGGTTGACCCAGGCGGCCCGGGAGGGCTCACTGAGCCCGGCGGACCTGACCGGCGGGACCTTCACCCTGAACAACTACGGCATCTTCGGCGTGGACGGCTCGACGCCGATCATCAACCACCCCGAGACGTCGATGGTGGGTGTCGGCCGGATCGCCCCGAAGCCCTGGGTGGTACCGGGGACGACGGACCTGGCGGTCCGTCAGGTCACCCAGCTGTCCTTCACCTTCGACCACAGGGTGTGCGACGGCGCGGTGGCGGCGGGGTTCCTCCGCATGGTCGCTGACGCAGTGGAAAGCCCCGCGAGCCTTCTGCGTTACGTCTGACGCTCACTTGCAGGGACCGTGAGGGGCGCGAGGATCCCCCAGCCTTCGGGCGGGAGGTGCCCCCCGGCGCGAGAAACCCACCACCCGCGGAGGTTCGTCCCGCACAGGGGCCGGACCTCCGTGGGTGGTGGGTTTCTCGCCCGTTCCTCGCGCCCCTCAGGGCAACGTGCGAGTGAACCGGAACAGGCCTTCGGTCTCGCCGTCGCGGACGAAGCCCGCGCGGGTGAGCACCGCCTGGGAGGGGAGGTTGGTGGGTTCCGTGTGGGCCTGGACCACCCGCACCACCGCGTGCGTGAAGGCGTAGGCCACCAAAAGCCGTGCCGTCTCCGTGGCATAGCCCTTGCCCCGGGCGCCCGGAGCCAGGTCGTAGCCGATCTCGACCACACCGTCCGTCGGCGGGCCGTGGAAGCCCGCGCCGCCCAGGGCCAGGCCGTCCTCGCGGCGGAGGATCACCCACGCGCCCCACTCGGGCTGGTACAGCCCCCGCTCGTACGCGCGCACCAGCGCGCCGCTCGCGTCCCGGGTCCCGTCGTACGGGCCGCCCTCGGCCCAGCGGAAGCCTCCGTCGCCGCCGACGCCGTGCACCAGCTCCGCCGCGATCAGCGGCGTGATCGGGCTGAGCTCCACGCGGTCCGTGACCAGCAGGCCGGTGTCCTTCACTGCGCGTTCCCCCTGTTCCGTTCCCCCGCCGTCCTCCGAGCCGCGCTCAGAGGACGAAGGGCGCTCCGTTCTCACTGACCAGCGGACGGCCGGCCGCCTCCCAGGCGAACATGCCGCCGTCCACGTTGACCGCCTCGCGTCCCTGCGCGACGAGGTACTGCACCACCTGGGCCGAGCGGCCGCCGACCCGGCAGAGCACGTACAACGGCTCCGCCTCGGGCAGTTCGCCCAGGCGCGCGACGACCTCGCCGATCGGGATGTGCAACGCGCCCTCCACGTGGCCCGCGTCCCACTCGTCCTGCTCGCGCACGTCCAGCAGCGGGCCTTCGGCGGGGACGGCGGCAGCGGCCACGGTCGGAACTGCGGCAGGGAACATCGGTCAACTCCGTAGACGAGGTGTCAGGGCCGACTGCCATTCTGCCCCGACCGGCCCCACTGCCGTCCCGTGCAGGGGTCGTCCGGTGCGGGGACCGCTCAGGCCTCCGCCAGCACCCGGGCCAGCTCCGCCTCGCGCTCGGCCACCGTGGCCAGCAGCTGCTCGGCCAGTACCTCCAGCAGCGCGTCGGGGTCCTCGGGCAGCAGCATCAGCAGCTGGCCCATCGGACTCTCCGTCAGTTCCGCGCGCAGCGCCTCCAGTCGGCGCAGCCGGGCGGAGAGGCGCTCCAGCCGACTGCGCAGCCACTCGGCGCGTTCGACCGAGCCGGGCTCCGGGGCCGTCTCCGCCCCGGCCCCCGCCGCCCACTCGTCCGCCAGCCGCTGCAGGCCGGACAGGTCACCGCGCGCGTAGGCGGCGTTGACCCGGGCGATGAACGCGCCGCGGCGCTCCACCTCGTCCGGGTCCTGGGCCAGATCGGGGTGGGCCCGCCGGGCGAGCTCGCGGTAGAGCCGCTGCGACTCGCGGTCGGGGCGGATCCGCTCGGGCGCCTGCGGCACCGGCTCGGACTCGGCCTCCGCCTCGGCCACCAGCTGCTCCAGCTCGGGGTCCAGCACCGCACGGGCCTGGACCGCGCGGCGGATGTCCGCCGGGTCGCCGGTCCGGGCGGCGACCGCCTCCGCGATCAGCGCGTCGAGTTCGTCGAGGCGGACGTACATCGGACCGAGGCGCTGATGGTGCAGGTGGGCGAAGTTGTCCAGCTCGACACGCAGGGTCTCGACGGCCACCTCGGCGTCGACCAGGGCGGTCTCGGCCTCCGCCAGCTTCTCGGTGAGCCGCTGCTCCTCGGGGTCCACCCAGCGGACCGTCCGGGCGGGGCCGTCGGCAGTCATGAGAACCTCACTGCTCGTTGTTTGACACTTTGGAGGGATCTGGCCAGCCCCGTCACCCTACTTGCCCCGCGGACGGCAGGAAGGGCGCACACTAGGGCGTGCGCTCGGGCGCGCACCACGGGACACGGCGAAAGTTGGCGATTACCGGCCTGCGCCCGCGTGTTCCGTGCTTGCCTTGAGGGGCGCATGAGCATGCGCCGACCACGGAATAAAGAGACTTACGACAGCAGGTGACGCGGACCGGCCGACCGCAGCGGGGACAGCACGACAGGAAAGGGTGAGCATGGCGGAGGAGACCTTTGCGACGTCCCGCCCGGCGCAGGGGGCGCCGTCGGGGGTCGTGGCCCTGGTCCGCCTGGCCGCCCTCATGGTGGACGCCGACGGCAGGCTGACGCACTGGAACCACGCGGCCGAGGAGATCTTCGGCCACCGCCGGGACGACGTGCTCGACCGTTCCACCGGCGGTCTGCTGCCGCTGGCCCGTACCGCCGACTCCGCCGGGGCACGCGAGGGCCAGATCGGCGACGCGCTGGACCACCTGGACGACCTCACAGCCTACGAACCGGCCTGGAGCGGGGAGTTGGCGGTGCTGGGCCGCGACAGCCGTCCGGTGGAGATGCTGGCCTGGGCCTACCGCCTGGTCGAGCCCACCGGCCAGGGCCTGCTGGTGCTCGCCGCGGACGGCCGGGAGCTGCGCGAGGCGGGCCTGCGGATCGCCCTGGGCGAGGGCGAGTTGCCCTTCGCCAGCGCGGGCACCCCGCTCGCCGGGGTGCAGGCGGTGCTGCTGCCCGCCGAGGGCCGGGAGCAGACGGAGTTGACGGTGCGTCGGTTCTCCCCGATGCTGCCGCGCTTCGGCCCGGACCGCCGTTCCCGGCTGCTGACCCAGTTGGCCGCCGGGCAGGTCCCGGGTCTGCAGTTCGCGGACGGCACCCGGCTCCCGGTGGCCCCGCTGCTGCTGGGCGAGGCCGAGACCGCCGCCCGGACGGTGCGGCAGCGATCCCGGCGGCGGCGCGCCCCGGCCCTGCTGCCCACCCCGCGGCTGACCGCGGTCCCCGGCGAGGAGCAGTCCGGCCGTCTGGTGCACCGTCAGGATGCGGGCCCGGCAGGGCCGTTCTCCGGCTCGGCCTCGCGCGCCGCGCTGACTCTGCCCTCGCTGGAGCCCGATCCGGTGGCGCCGCCGGACGTGCAGCTGCGGCTGCTGAGCGACGTCGGCGCACGCATCGGCACCACGCTGGACCTGGACCAGACCGTGCGCGAGCTGTGCGACGTGGTCGTCCCCGGCATCGCCGACCTGGCCTCGGTGGAGCTGCGCGAGCGGCTGCTGACCGACGCCGACCTGCCCGTCGAACGCCAGGGCGAGGCCGGCCAACTGCGCCGGATGGCCGTGGCGTTCGGCCCCTCGCTGGAGCTGTGGCGGCATCTGGTGCCGGTGGGCGCGCTGCTCTCCCTGGACCCGGAGAGCCCGTCCGGCATGGCGCTGCGCCGCAACGAGCCGATCAAGACCAACCGGCTGGACGCGGAGACGGCGGCGCTGTGCGCGGCCGGCCGGGGCGGTCCCGCCCTGCAGGAACTGTTCGAGGGCCGCTCGCTGCTGGTGCTGCCGTTGGCCGCCCGGGGCACCGTCCTCGGCCTGCTCACGCTGCTGCGCGACCCGGAGCGGCCCCCCTTCAGCGGGGCGGACGCCGCCTATCTCCGGGAGCTGGCCGCCCGCGCGGCCCTGTCCATCGACAACGCCCGGCTGCACGGAGCCGCCGCGCGCACCGCGCTGACGCTGCAGCGCAGCATGCTGCCGAACCGCCCGCCCCGCGTGCCGGGTGTCCAGATCGCGCACCGCTACCTGCCCGGCGACCGCCGGGCGGAGGTCGGCGGCGACTGGTTCGACGCGGTGCAACTGCCGGGCAGCCGCGTCGCGTTGGTAGTGGGCGACGTGATGGGCCACGGCCTGCACTCGGCCGCGGCCATGGGCCGGTTCCGCACCGCGATGCAGACACTGGCCGCCCTCGACCTGCCACCGGGTCAGATCCTGCGGCATCTGGACAACCTTTCCCAGCGCCTCGGCGACGACCATCTGGCCACCTGCCTCTACGCCGTCTACGACCCGGTGGCCCGCACCTGCACCCTGGCCAGCGCCGGCCACGTGCCCCCGGTGCTGGTCCACCCCGACGGCCGCGGGGAGCTGCTGGACATCCCCTCCGGCGCCCCGATCGGCGTGGGCGGCGTCCCCTTCGCGGCCACCGAGATCAAGGTGACCGACGGCAGCATGCTGGTGCTGTGCACCGACGGCCTGGTCGAGATGCGCGGCGGCGACATAGGGGACGGCCTGGCCGCCCTCTGCGGCGACATCGTCGACCCGCGGCAGAGTCCGGACGAGGTCTGCGACACCGTCCTGGAGCGGCTGCACACCGAGGACCGCAACGACGACCTGGCCCTGCTGATCGCCCGCTTCGACGGCATCCCGCCGCAGGACGTCATCTCCTGGTCACTGGCGCTCGACGAGACCGAGGTCCGCCGCTCGCGCGCCCTGGTCGAGGACCAGCTGCGCCACTGGGAGCTGGACGAACTGTCGGAGACGGCCCAGCTGCTCGTCTCCGAGCTGGTGACCAACGCGCTGCGGGTGGCCAAGGGCAGCGTCGAACTGCAGTTGATGCGGGTCGGCAAGCTGCTGGTCGAGGTCAGCGACGACGACCACAACCTGCCCTCACTCGAGCCCTCCGAGCTGCTGGACGAGGAGGGCCGCGGCCTCGGCCTGGTCAGCCAGCTCTCGGCGCGCTGGGGCACCAGCCGCAAGGCGGTCGGCAAGGTCGTCTGGTTCGAGCTGCCGCTGCCGCCGTCACGGGTGTGACCAAGCGGGGGTTTGGTTGTAAACTGCAACCATGACGACCCCGGCGGTCCGGCACCGCAACGCGAGCATCGACAGCATCCAGCGGGAGCTGACCGCCTTCTCCCGCCGCGCCCGGGCCATGGCGGCGCGCATCCACCCCGGCCTGACCCTGGTCAGCTACGCCATCCTGGAGCACCTGCGCGACAGCGGCGGCTGCCGCGGAACCGACCTGGCGACGCACTTCCTGCTCGACAAGTCCACGGTCAGCCGCCAGGTGGCCAGCCTGGAGAAGCTCGGCCTGATCAGCCGCAGCCCCGACCCCGAGGACCAGCGCGGCCAGATCCTGCACCCCAGCGAGCAGGGCGCCGCGCTGCTCCGCGACGTCCAGGAGCAGCGCCGCCAGGCCTTCCTGCAGCGCCTCGCCGCCTGGACCGACGAGGACATCGACCACTTCGCCCGACTCCTGGAGCGGTACAACTCGGAAGTGCCCGACCGCGCCTAACGTGGGGTCATGTCGAAGCAGAGCAAACTGCCCAAGAAGGCCTACGAGGCGGAACTGCTGCGCCTGCAGGGTGAGTTGGTCGCCATGCAGGAATGGGTGAGAGCGACCGGCGCCCGGGTCGTCGTGGTCTTCGAGGGCCGGGACGCGGCCGGCAAGGGCGGGGCCATCAAACGGGTCACCGAGTACCTCAACCCCCGCGTCGCCCGGATCGCCGCCCTGCCCGCGCCCAGTGAGCGCGAACGCGGCCAGTGGTACTTCCAGCGCTACATCCAGCACCTGCCGGCGGCCGGGGAGATCGTCCTGTTCGACCGCAGCTGGTACAACCGCGCCGGGGTGGAGCGGGTCATGGGGTTCTGCACCCAGGACGAGTACCACCGCTTCCTGCACCAGTGCCCGATCTTCGAGCGGATGCTGGTGGAGGACGGCATCCTGCTGCACAAGTACTGGTTCTCCGTCAGCGACACCGAGCAGGAGCGCCGCTTCCGCTCGCGGCGCGACGACCCGCTGCGCCGCTGGAAGCTGTCGCCGATGGACCTGGAGTCGATCACGCGCTGGGAGGACTACTCCCGCGCCAAGGACGAGATGTTCGTCCACACCGACATCCCGGAAGCCCGCTGGAACGTCGTGGAGAGCGAGGACAAGAGGCGGGCCCGGATCAACATGATCGCGCACCTGCTCTCGGTGATCCCCTACCACCACATGCCCGCCCCCGCCCTGGAGTTCCCCGAGCGGCCGCCCTCCCGCGGCTACGAGCGCCCGCCCCGGGACGAGCAGCACTACGTCCCCGACCACGCGGCCGACCTGACGGTATGAGCGCGACCCGGGCCGGGGGGATCCGCCTGCCTGGTCGGCCTCCGGTGGACGGCGAACCGAACTGGGCCGCAGCCCCGGCGCCTGCCGCACCCGCGCGGTCGGAGCCCTGCCGCAAGGGAGCCGGTCGGGCGGCGGCGTTCACGCCGGAGGCGGGGCCACTCCAGCGGGCCACTCCCGATCGCGGGACCGGCCGACCCGTGCTTACGGTCGAAGGGCATGATCATCGCCCGAAAGGCCACGCCATGAACGTTCGTGCCATCCTCGCGGAGTTCCTGGGGACCCTGCTGCTGGTCCTGTTCGCCGTGGGCTCCGCGGTCCTCTCCGGGGAGTTCATCCAGACCGTCGGCATCGCGCTGGCCTTCGGCCTGGTCCTGGTCGCGCTCTGCTACGCCATCGGCCCGATCTCCGGCTGCCACGTCAACCCGGCGGTGACCCTCGGGGCGCTGCTGGCGAAGCGGATCGACCCGGTCAACGCCGTGGGCTACTGGATCGCCCAGTTCGCCGGCGGCATCGCCGGAGCCGCGATCCTCTACGGCATCGCCAAGAGCGTCCCCGGGCTGGAGACCCACGGGAAGTTCGGCACGAACGGCTACGGCAGCCGCTCGGCCGTGCACATCAGCCAGGGGGGCGCCTTCGCCGCCGAGGTCGTGCTGACCTTCCTGCTGGTCTTCGTGGTGCTCGCGGTCACCCACCGGATGGCGACCGCGCCGCTCGCCGGTCTCGGCATCGGCCTGTCGCTGACGGTGATCCACCTGGTCGGCATCCCGCTCACGGGCACCTCGGTCAACCCGGCCCGCTCACTGGGCCCCGCCCTGTTCGCCGGCGACGGAGCCCTGTCCCAGCTGTGGCTCTTCATCGTCGCCCCGCTGGTGGGCGGCGTGCTCGCGGCGGTCGTCCACCTGGTGCTGTACCCGCAGCCGGCCGTCGAGATCGTCGTCGCCGAGGAGCTCGCCCCAGCCGTGGACTGAGGTGCGCGACCCCATGCAAAAAACTAAGCCTGGTGAGGAAACTCACCANCGGAGTTTCGCTGTGCGCGAGGGGGGAGTTGAACCCCCACGCCCTTTCGGGCACTGGAACCTGAATCCAGCGCGTCTGCCTATTCCGCCACCCGCGCATCTGGGTGATGCCGTGGACTCTACCGAAGTTCTCCCGAGGACTTCAAACCGGTGGTTCCCGGCCTGCCGACCCCCGCGTTTCCTGCGGTTTCGCCTTCCGACGAGAAGAACAGTAGCACGTCGCAAGGGGTGTGCTCGAATCCCTTCCGGCCGCCCCCGCGGCCACGCGCTGAACGGGTGAGCGGCCGGAGCGCGGGGGTGGCCGCCACGGCTCCGGGGTACGACTTCGGCGGGGTCGGCCGGAGGAACCGCACGGCCGCCCCGGGCGTAGATACGATCAGTAGGCCAGAGACGGCCCCGCGACCGAGCGGGGCGGGACGACACCCGGGAAGGGGGTGCACCGTGGGAGCCCTGAAGAAGTTCGAGCAGCGCCTCGAGGGCTTGGTCAACGGCGCCTTCGCCAAGGTGTTCAAGTCCGAGGTCCAGCCGGTGGAGATCGCCGGGGCGCTGCAGCGCGAGTGCGACAACAACGCGAGCATCTGGAACCGGGACCGGACCGTCGTCCCCAACGACTTCATCGTCGAGCTCAGCCCGCACGACCACGAGCGGCTGAGCCCCTACTCGGCGCAGCTCGGCGGCGAGCTGGCCGGGATGGTGCGCGAGTACGCGCAGGCCCAGCGGTACTCCTTCATGGGTCCGCTCAAGGTGCAACTCGAGCGCGCGGACGACCTGGACACCGGCCTGTACCGGGTGCGCAGCCGGATCGAGGCCGCCGAGCCCCCGCAGCAGCAGGCACCGCCGGCGTACCAGCAGCCGCCCTACGGCGGTCGGCAGGCACAGGCCTGGCAGCCGCCGCAGGTGCCGCCGATGCCGGCCGCCCCGCCGCCGGCCGTGCCGCCGCCCACCGCGCCCGCCTTCCCCGCGGTGCAGCCGCCCGCGCCGTACCAGCAGCCGACCCAGGACAACGTCCGCCCGTTCCCCGGCACGCCGGGGGCGGCGGCCGGGGGAAGGCGCTGGCTGGAGGTCAACGGGCAGCCGCACCAACTGGACCGGCCCGTGGTGGTGCTGGGCCGCTCGACGGACGCGGACATCCGCATCGACGACCCCGGTGTCTCCCGCCGGCATGCCGAGATCCGCACCGGCACGCCGTCGATGGTGCTCGACCTCGGCTCCACCAACGGCATCGTGGTGGACGGGCAGCACACCCAGCGCGCTACGCTCCGCGACGGCTCACGGATCGTCGTGGGCAGCACCACCATCGTCTACCGGCAAACCGAAGGGTGATCGGCGCCCCATGACTGACCTGACCCTGACGGTCATGCGGCTCGGCTTCCTGGCCGTGCTGTGGCTGTTCGTCATCGTCGCGGTGCAGGTGATCCGCTCCGACCTGTTCGGCACCCGGGTGGCCCGCCGTACCGCGACCGCCCAGACGGGGCGTCAGCAGCCGCCCGCGCAGCGGCAGCAGACGGCCCGTCAGGCCCCGCCGCGGCGCGGAGCCGCCGCCGGGCCGACGCAACTGGTGATCACCCAGGGCTCGCTGGCCGGCACCACGGTGGCGCTGCAGGGCCAGACGATCAGCCTGGGCCGGGCCCACGACTCCACCATCGTGCTGGACGACGACTACGCCTCGTCCCGGCACGCGCGGATCTTCCAGGACCAGTCCGGCCAGTGGTACGTCGAGGACCTGAACTCGACCAACGGCACCTTCCTCGGCAACCAGCGCCTCACCGCGCCGACGCCGCTCCAGCCCGGTGCGCCCATCCGCATCGGCCGGACCGTCATCGAGCTGCGGAAGTAGCCGCCGCCGATGACACAGCCGCCCTTGGGAACCGACCTGCCGCGCCCCCGGCGGGCGCGCGCACCGTACGATGCATCAACGCACGCTGCACCGGGGCATCGCGCAGGGCACCGAGGGAAGGGGGCGCACGGCACATGAGCCTCGTGCTGCGCTTCGCCGCCGGTTCGCACAAGGGCATGATCCGGGAGGGGAACGAGGACTCCGGCTACGCCGGGCCGCGGCTGCTGGCTGTGGCCGACGGCATGGGCGGCCAGGCGGCCGGAGAGGTCGCCTCCTCGGAGGTGCTGTCCACCATCGTGTCCCTGGACGAGCAGCCGGCCGACGCCGACCCGCTGGGCGCCCTGCAGCAGGCCGCCGAGCGCGCCAACGAGCGGCTGCGGCTGCTGATCCAGGAGGACCCGAGCCTGGAGGGCATGGGCACCACGCTCACCGCCCTGCTCTGGACCGGCGAGCGGGCCGGGCTGATCCATATCGGCGACTCGCGCGCCTACCTGCTGCGTGACGGCGTGCTCTCCCAGATCACCCAGGACCACACCTGGGTGCAGCGGCTGGTGGACGAGGGCCGGATCACCGAGGAGGAGGCCTCGACCCACCCCCAGCGCTCGCTGATCATGCGCGCGCTGATGGGCACTGGCGAGGTCGAGTCCGACCTGTCGGTCCGCGAGGTCCGCGCGGGCGACCGCTACCTGCTCTGTTCCGACGGCCTCTCTGGGGTGGTCTCGCACCAGACCCTGGAGGAGACCCTCGGCAGCTACTACGCCCCCGAGCAGACCGTGGGCGAGCTGATCCAGCTGGCGCTGCGCGGCGGCGGCCCGGACAACATCACCTGCGTGGTGGCCGACGTCCTGGACGTGCCGGAACAGGACCTGACGGCGGGTCACCTGGCCGACACCCCGGTCGTGGTGGGCGCGGTCGCCGACGGACCGCCCACCGTCGCGCACCATGTGGTGCACAACACCCCGGCCTCCCGGGCCGCTTCGCTGGGCCGTCCGCAGCCCGCCGGCCCGGAGGAGGCCCAGGACGAGTGGGAGTCCTGGGACGAGTACGAGCCCGAGGAGGGCGGCCGCCGGGCCCGGCGCAAGGCCGCCAGGAAGCGCGGCAAGCTGGCCCCCGCCCTGGTGGCGCTGGTGGTCCTCGCGGTCCTGGGCGGCGGCGCCTACGCCGGCTACCAGTGGACCCAGAGCCAGTACTACGTCGGCGCCAACGGCGACCACGTGGCCATCTACAAGGGCATCCCGCAGAACCTGGCCGGGATCGGGCTGAACCAGGTCTACCAGGACCAGCCGCAGGTCGCGCTGAAGTACCTGCCGCAGTTCCAGCAGACCCAGGTGAAGAACACCATCAGCGCGAGCAGCCTGGGCCAGGCCCAGAGCACCGTCAGCGGGCTGCAGCAGCAGGCGGACGTCTGCCGGCTGGTCGCCTCGCTGCCCAAGCAGCAGGCGAGCAGCCCCACGCCGAAGTCGTCCGGCTCCCCCGCGCCGTCGGCGTCCTCGTCGGCGTCGGCGCACCCCTCGACCTCGCCCACGCCGGCCGTCGGCGCCACGCTGACCGCACAGCAGCGCCAGCTGGCGCAGCAGTGCCCGAGCAGCTGACCGCTCATCAGGTGCAGGTACGATCCGGGAGTCCGCGGAACCGGTGCCGCGGCACCGGGCGTCGTGAGTCCGGGGGCAGGGCAGTCAGTCGGGGCAGGAGAGGACCGAGCGCGTGAACAAACCGATCCGACGGGTCTCGGTGTTCTGCCTGATCCTGGTGCTGGCCCTGATGGTCCGGGCCAACTGGGTGCAGGGCATCCAGGCCAACGCGCTCAACGACAACAAGCACAACCAGCGCAAGGTCATCGAGGCGTACAGCTTCCCGCGCGGCGACATCATCGTCGGCTCCAAGGCCGTCACCAAGGACCTGCTGGTCAACGGCAACTACTACAAGTACCGCCGGGCCTACACCGACGGTCCGCTGTACGCGCCGGTGACCGGCTTCTCCTCGCAGGCCTACGGCAGCACGCTGCTGGAGAACGTCGAGGACCCGATCCTGTCCGGGACGGACTCGCGGCTGTTCATCCGCAACACGCTGGACAAGCTGACCGGGAAGCCGAAGCAGGGCGGCGACGTGGTCACCACGATCGACCCCAAGGTGCAGCAGGCGGCCTGGAACGGGCTGAAGAACGTGCAGAAGGGCGCGGCCGTCGCGATCGACCCGTCCACCGGCGCGATCCTGGCCCTGGTCAGCTACCCGTCCTACGACCCGAGCCAGATCGCCGGCGTGACCAGCGAGTTCACGGACAAGTGGAAGGCGCTGCAGGCCGACAAGAACCAGCCGATGCTCAACCGGGCGCTGCGCCAGACCTACCAGCCAGGTTCGACCTTCAAGCTGATCACCGCCGCGGCCGCGCTGGAGACCGGAGCGGTCACCGACATCAACGCCGGTACCGACACCCCGGACAACTACATCCTCCCCGGCACCAGCACCCCGCTGCACAACGAGGCCGGTGACCAGTGCGCCGGCGTCTCGCTCAACGAGGCGCTGCGGGTGTCCTGCAACACGGTGCTCGGCAAACTGGCCGACAAGATCGGCAACGCGCGGATGGCCGAGGAGGCCAAGAAGTTCGGCTTCAACACCTCCGACCTGGAGATCCCGGTCGGGGTGACCCGGAGCAACTTCGACACCGGTGTCAACCGCTCGCAGAACGTGCTCTCCTCGATCGGCCAGTTCGACACCCAGGCCACGCCGCTGCAGATGGCCATGGTCGCCGCGGCGATCGAGAACAACGGCACCCTGATGAAGCCGTACCTGGTCTCCCAGCTGCGCGCCCCCAACACGCAGGCGATCCAGACCACCACGCCGACGCAGCTCTCCCAGGCGACCACCCCGGAGGTGGCCGCCCAGCTGAAGACGATGATGGTCAACGTCGTCCAGAACGGAACCGGAACCACCGCGCAGATCCCGGGCGTCACCGTCGGCGGTAAGACCGGCACCGCCCAGCACGGTGTCAACAACAGCGAGAACCCCTACGCCTGGTTCGTGTCCTGGGCCGAGGCGGGGGACAAGAAGGTGGCGGTCGCGGTGGTCGTCGAGTCCAGTGACACCTCGCGCAGCGAGATCTCCGGTATGCGGCTGGCCGCGCCGATCGCCAAGAACATGATGAAGGCCGCCCTGGGCAAGTGAGCCGGAGCGCGGGCACGTGAGCTTGCTCTCGTCGGTGCGCCGCCTTGACGCCTCCGGGCTGGGCAGACGCATACCGGTCTGGTCTCAAGTGGGCGGGCGGCTCCGGATCGGCCACCGCGCCCGGTAGCGTATCCGCCAGCAGCGGTCTGTCCGTGTACCGGTAGTACCCCGGGAGCGGATCTTCGGGCCGGAGAGGGAGAGGGCTGGAACCATGGAAGAACCGCGTCGCCTCGGCGGGCGGTACGAGCTGGGCGGCGTCCTCGGACGCGGTGGTATGGCCGAGGTCTACATCGGCCACGACATCCGGCTCGGTCGCGCCGTCGCCGTGAAGACGCTGCGGGCCGACATGGCCCGCGACCCGTCGTTCCAGGCCCGGTTCCGCCGCGAGGCGCAGTCCGCGGCCTCGCTGAACCACCCCGCGATCGTCGCCGTCTACGACACCGGCGAGGACTACATCGACGGGATCTCCATTCCGTACATCGTGATGGAGTACGTCGAGGGCTCCACCCTGCGC